>CAYGST010000436.1:0-4622 GCA_964352415.1 uncultured Planctomycetaceae bacterium
ACTACCGGGGTATCTAATCCCGTTCGCTACCCTAGCTTTCGCACCTCAGCGTCAGTTATGGTCCAGTGAGCCGCTTTCGCCACTGGTGTTCCTCCTGATATCTACGCATTTCACCGCTCCACCAGGAGTTCCACTCACCCCAACCAGCCTCTAGCCCAGCAGTATCAGATGCAGTTCCACGGTTGAGCCGCGGGATTTCACAACTGACTTACTGGGCCGCCTGCGTGCCCTTTATGCCCAATGATTCCGAACAACGTTTGCACCCTCCGTCTTACCGCGGCTGCTGGCACGGAGTTAGCCGGTGCTTCCTCTCGCTGTGGTCAACTCTACATCTCTTAAAAAGTAGGGCATTCCTATTGCGTGACAGTAGTTTACAACCCTAGGGCCTTCATCCTACACGCGGTGTCGCTCCGTCAGGCTTTCGCCCATTGCGGAAGATTCTCGACTGCAGCCTCCCGTAGGAGTCTGGGCAGTGTCTCAGTCCCAGTGTGACCGACCATCCTCTCAGACCGGCTACCCGTCATTGCCTTGGTAGGCCATTACCCCACCAACAAGCTGATAGGCCGCAACCCCCTCCCCCTACAGCAGCCGAAGCCACCGTTTACCCAACAGGAGATGCCTCCCGCGGGGACCATCCGGTATTACCTGCCGTTTCCAGCAGTTATCCCGATCAGGGGGGTAGGTTGGTTACGTGTTACTCACCCTTTCGCCGCTTTACTCACCCGAAGGTTTTCGCGCACGACTTGCATGCCTAATCCACACCGCTAACGTTCGTTCTGAGCCAGGATCAAACCCTTCATGAAGTGTTTTTTCGTGACTTTTGGAAGTTGTGGACGACACACGGAACGAGTCCGTCATGCGCCCACTTTCTGCTCGCATTACATCTTGAGGTTCACTCTTGTTTTCAAAGATCAGGAGACGGCAGGGCCGTCCTGAGAAGCAGACCAATGCCTGCCTCTTGATCGGTCGAAGCTACGCGCTGTGAGCGCCATCAACAGGCCGGGTATCTGACCCTGCCTGTAGGCTCCCATGCGCGCCTCGCGACCGATTGTCCTGGGTTGTTACCCCGTCGCGGTGGCTGGTGTGCCTCGCGCTTGGGAGGGGGGATGATAGGCGAAGGACCTCCCGCGTCAACGCCATGCCACACAGAATCTTCGTGGACCCCCCACTGGATTGCCAAGTGACTTCACACAAGGCACTTACAGCGTTCAGATTCGGGGCGACCGGTTCCAAAACTGCCCTCGAGAGGGCCTTGTGCCCGCCCATGGAGGTCGATTTGGCCGCCCGAGCGCTGCGTGCCGCCCTCTGGGCCTCCTCACGGCTCTCGCCCCCCTCTCCTGCGCCGCTGCCCGGATCGCCCGTGATTGCGGGTCATGCGGCCGATCCGGTGGCCGGACTCGGCAGGGAACTGGTGTCCTGGGGCTCCCAGCTCCGGTTCAGAGTGGGTTGACTGGCCTTGTCCAGCTCCAAGGGCATGCCTGTCGCCGCCCTTTGGACCGGTCTTCCGGTGGTCAGGGCGCACACTCGGGTTGTCAGCGCGGATCCAGCGCTGCCGGCCCCTCGAGAGACGCTCCGTTGTGTTGCTCGCCTTTTCTCTGCTCTTGCTGCCTGAGTTCAGGGCTTCCGTGAAGGGATTGGATCTGGATTTCGTCAGTGGCGGGCCAACTTCGGCGTTCGCTCGGGGCCCACGCACCCCCGCCAATGGCTGCTGCTGGTCACCGAGAACGACGCAGGGGAACGACTCTTCAGGCTCCGGATTCTCGATTGGAGCTCGGATCCGAGTCTGAATCGCCGAATCGAGCCGATCGACTACCCTGGCCGAATGCAGCAGGGCCGTGCAGCCCAGGACAGGCCCGTGGCCCCTCCAGTCCAGCCAGGGACGCCGAGCCGGTCCCGCTCTCGGAGGCCCGGCTCGAGGCTTCTCACCTCGGTGGAGCGGGTGACCCGTCTGGGCCAGGGCGATTCGTCCTGAACCCCGTGCCTCCCTTCATTCGGGTCGATACAGGCCGTTCATGGGCGTTGTTCGAGGATTCACCCCGGTGCGCGTCTGCTCGGAACTGGCTCGCGATGGGTCTCCAGCGGTGCGCTCCCGGCTGCCGCTGGCGCACGCGCGAGGTCGCTGACGAATGCTGTGTGGCTCCCCCATCGATCGCATCAATTTCCGATTTGGAGGCCTGCCGCAGGTGGTATTGGGTCGTTCGTGGCCCCCACGACCCGCCGATCTTGCGCTGCTTCGTCATCGCTGCGATCCGTCGAGAGGCGTCGTTCGCGCGTCGGCCAGCATTGGAGCCGCCCTCGCCTGTCGGGCCTCGAAGCGGCAGAGCCCTGTCTCGGCGTGGGCTCCTCGAGGCGGCTCGCTCCTACGACTGAAGCACTGCGGTACGGGCTGCAGTCACCCCGGCACGTTGGCGCTTCCTCGACTGCTCTACGATCTGCGCCGTTGCGAGCGTTCGAGGCGAGCGGTCTCCACGCCCCCGGGCAGCACGCACGCACGTACACGGCTCTGCTGGTCCGAGTGCCAGCGTGCTGTGGTCCTGGATCTCTCTCTCACAGCTCGATGCACGGGTACACCGGCTGGGGGCTGATCTCACCCCTCCCCCACTGACGTGACCTCGACGGTTCCCGCGGGGGCACCGCGGTCTTTCGTGGGAGGTGCGCCGTCACGGGCCCCGGTGGAATGCAAGGCGGCGCGACACCGTCCGCCGCTTCAGCGCGTCGAGGTTCGTCCTTCTTCACCGCTGGTCGCCCATCGAGTTCGCCGACGCTCGACAGGCCGGAGCTCGAGGGCGGCTCCGGGGCTCGCTCGCAGATCGCGGCTCGCCCGCCTGCGACACCCCCCCTCCAGGCGTGGTCGCCAACGTTTCCCGTTCCACACCAGCCTCTCAAGTCAACGTCGAGCCGCCCCCGCGGCGCCAGGATCGGCACTACGGGGGCGGCTCGGAGCCACGGCGCTGCGCGCCCGGCTCGACCTCAGGGCGTGTCCGCGCTCAGGGCCGGAGGATGACCTCGGTGCCCTTCGGCAGGATTTCGAACAGCGCTTCGACGTCCTCGTTCAGGAGGCGAATGCAGCCGTCCGACGCCATCGTGCCGATCGTCTCGGGGGCCCAGGTCCCGTGGATTCCGAGGCTGTTGCTGTTCTCGAGGCCGATCCAGCGCGTGCCGAGCGGGTTCTCCGGATCGCCGTAAGGAACGACGCGGCCGGGCGGGAACCACGGCGGTTCCTCCTGCTTCGCACCGACGAGGTGACGGCCCGGGTCGGTCTCCTGGCCCTCGCGACCCGTCGCGACGCGGTAGGCCGCGACGACCTCGTTCCCGTGCAGGTAGTAGAGCCACTTCGCCGAGATGTCGACGATCGTGCGCACGCGGTCGGTCGGGATACGCAGGACATCGCCCTCGCGCAGGTAGCCCTTCTGACGGTTCGCGCGCTGGATCAGCCCGGTGCAGAGCGTCAGGGTCGGCCGCTCGCGCAGGACCCGCTGGCGGATCCCGATCAGCGTGTCCCCGTCGCGCACGGTCACCTCGATCGACGGCCAGTCGCCGTCCGGACTCCAGCGATGGCTCGACTGCGCGTCCGCGAGCGAGACGGACCAGCGCTCGAGGGTCGCCTGGTCGGGCTGCCACGGAGCGTCCAGTTCGGCCAGCAGCAGCTTGGAGAGGTGCTGCGACGTCTCGCTCCACTGGGCCGCGATCGCTGCCTCGTCGGCCTGGCGGTCGATCATCGCCATCGAGGCGCCGAGCACGAGCGGGTTGGCCCAGGCACGACCGGAGCCGTCGTGCAGCGCGATCGCTTCGCGGTTCAGGCCGCGGCGGACGAGCGCCAGCTCCTCGGCGGTCACGTCGGGGGCGTCCTCGAGGCCGTCGGCGTACTTCGGAACCTGCCCGCGCTGCCCGCGGGCGAGCAGCAGGTAGGCGATCAGGAGCCGCTTGCGCGCCTTCGAGAGACCCTTGCCGCGGTCGTTGAGGTAGCCCTGGAGGTCGTCCGGGCGGTGCAGCAGCAGGCTGCCCTCGTAGAGCGGGTCCCCGAGCGCGTTGAGGTCCAGATCGTCGAACTCGTCCAGCTCGGCGGCGGCCACCGCCACCTCGCGGTCCTGCGGGCGTGCCTCGACGGCGAGCTCGGACTCATCGCTCGCGCTGGCGGCGTCCGCAGCGGCCTGCAGGTCAGCGAGCGAGTTCAGAGCGCCGCCGGGCTTGTCTTCGAGGGTCTCGGGGAACTCGACCTCGGCTCCAGCGCCGTCCGTCGGCGTGGACGCGTCCACGGACCCGTACCGGGTCCAGGCGAAGTAGAGGGCACCCCCTCCCAGAAGAACGAGGATCCAGGTCCTCATGGGCATCCGCTCCTGATTGGCGTTGCGGTGAATCGACACGGAGCGCGCGCGCGCTCCGCAAGAGTTCGGATCCTAGCACCGGCCTCGGAGTGACCGAAGCGAGTGGAGTGGTTTCGATCCGAGGGTTGGGAACGGCGGGGAGCGACCGCGCGCGACGCTCGAGGCGGACCGCGGTGGGCGACAGGGCTCGGCCGCGTGAACCACCGGCCGGGCCGCCGGGCTCGCGCGGTGCGCGGCGCCGCGCGTTCTGGTGCTCGTCGTCGCTAAACCCAGCCAGCGATCCCGGTGCACAACGCA
>CAYGST010000437.1:0-4613 GCA_964352415.1 uncultured Planctomycetaceae bacterium
GCGTCTCGCCCTTCCCCGGCATCTTCTGCGCTGCGGAGAACCTCGGCCTGATGGCCCGCACCGCCGGCGCGATCAGCGACGACCTGAACGCCCTCGACACGCGCAAGGAGCTGTTCAACGACTGCAACGGGAATGGCATCCCCGACGGCGCCGACCTGCTGGCGGGCACGTCGTCGGACCTGAACGCCAACGGCCTGCCGGACGAGTGCGAGCTGATCGCGACGCCGTTCTGCTTCTGCACGCCGGCCGTCTCGCCCTGCGGCAATCCCTACGCTCCCGGCGGCTGTCGCAACACCACCGGCGTCGGCGGTCTCCTGGGCGTCTCCGGGTCCGGCAGCGTCACGCTCGACGACCTCCGGCTGCACGGCTCTCAGCTGCCTCCCGGCCGTCCGGGGCTGTGCTTCTTCGGCACCACGGCGGGCGGTCCGCTGCCCTTCGGCGACGGCCTGCGCTGCGCGGGCGGTCCGATCCAGCGCACGGCGGTGACCCTCATCAGCCCGGCGGGCACCCTGAACGCAGGCCCCGGGTTCGCGGCGGCCGGTCCGATCTTCGCCGGCTCCAGCCGCGTGTTCCAGAGCTGGTACCGCGACCCGGGCGGTCCGTGCCTGAGCGGCTTCAACACGACGAACGCCTACCGCGTTCTGTTCACCCTCTGATCGAGCCGGGGCGCTGCGCCCCGCTCCCGAAGCACGGCCCTCACCCGGCATCCACGCCAGGCGGGGGCCGGCGCCGTCTCGCAAGGCGCGCTGCACCCGCTATCCTCTCTCCGTGAACTTCTCGGAGGCCGAGCTGCTCGAGCTGATCGACGACGGGGAAGGGCGCGGCCTGGAGTTCAAGCGCGGGCTGCCCCGGGACGAACGCTTGGCCCGAACGCTGTGCGCCTTCGCGAACACGCGCGGCGGTCTCCTGCTGGTCGGAGTGAACGACGACGGCAGCCTCGCCGGCGCGCCGCGGCCCCGGGAGACGATGGCGGAGATCCGCCGTGTCGGCCAGGAGCTCCTCGCGCCGCCGATCGACGTCCACACCATCATCGTGCGCTGCGAGGATCGCAGCATCGTGGTGGCGCGGATCACCGCCTCGCGCGCGCGTCCACACAAGGTCCTGCACGGCGCGAGCGACGACGAGATCGTCGTGCGCGTCGGCTCCTCCAATCGGGTCGCGCGCGGCGCGACGCTGAGCGCGCTGCGCAACTCCGGCCCGGGCGGACGCTCGAGAAGCGCCCTGGAGAAGCAGGTCCTGGGCTGGGTGGCGGAGCGCAGCCGCCTGTGCCCGACGCCCGGCGGCGACGCCACCCCGGCAGGCTTCGGCCTCGCCTTCAACATCGGCGTGCAGCGCGCGCGCCGCGCCTTCGTTCGCCTCGAGCGAGACGGCCTGCTCGTGGCCCACGGCCGCGGAGCCAAGCGCATCTACGGACTCCCGTGAGCCGAGCCATACCCGCGGGCCTCAGGCGAGTCCCGCAGCGCAGCGGAGAGCGAGAGTGCGCATGAGCGAGTTCGCCGAGTTACGCCTCGGGGGAGCGCGGCGCTCCCCTCACCGAGTTCGAGCTGCGCCTCGCCGCGCCCGGCGATGAAGACGCGCTCGGTCCACTGACCGCTCGCCGCGAGGGCCTCGATCCGGACGAGACGACGGCGCGCTTCGCCCGCGAGATCCGGCTGCACGCGGCGTTCGGATTCGTGCAACTGGAGCGAGCGTTCACCTTGCCGCCGCTGAGCTTCACGGGCGACGAGGGCGCGCTCTTCCGGCTCGACCTGGCCCGGATGTGAGCGAGACACACGCCAGGAATTCGGCGCGTGTCACTCCGCAGACGTATTTCCCTAACGGGCAGTGGAGTAAGAGCTGTAGATAAGAGGTCGCGCCACGCCACGCTCGCAATTCGGGTGGCACTCCACCTCAGAAATCACACCGTATGGCTCGCATCCTCGTCGTCGACGACTCTCGCTTTCAGCGCGTTGCGCTCGAGGCCTTCCTGAAACAAGCCGGGCACGAGACCATCCTCGCCGAGAACGGCGCCGTGGGGCTCGCGCGCGTCGTGAGCGAGAAGCCGGACGCCATCCTCGTCGACCTGGAGATGCCCGTGCTCGACGGTTTCGCCTTCCTCGCGGGTCTCCGCGACCTGCAGGTCGAGATCCCCGCCGTTGTCATCACGGGTGACAGCGAGACTGGCGCCCGCGAGCGCTGTACCGCGCTCGGCGCGGTCGACTTCCTGCAGAAGCCGATCTCGAACGACGAGCTTCAGCGAACCCTGGCGATCTTGCTCCCCGAGGCCGGCGCGGACTGACTCCGCGCCGCGCTCAACACCAGGAGTTGTTGAGCACCTCGCCGACACCGCCGGCGCCAGGGACGATGTAGCTGTGATCGTCGAGACCTCGCTCGCGATCCCAGTAGGCTCCCGGGATCGACTCCAGCACCTCGGGATCCGAGAGGCCTCGGTCCACGCGTCCGGCGTAGACCACCAGCTCGGGAAGCTCGCCGAGGACGTTGCGCAGGAACTCGGGCGTGACGATCATCGAGAGCGCGAGGATGCGCGCGGGCGCGCCGTGGTGCTCGCGGTAGTGCTGCACGGCTCGCAAGAGCGTGGAGCCCGTCGCTCCCATCGGATCGGGGATCAGCAGCGTGACGCCCTCGACGCTGCCGCCGATCTTGCTGCCGGAGAGGTCCACGCCGGTCACGCTGCCGTCCGGTCCAGCGACGCGCGACATGTTCAGGTGATCGAGGCGCAGCGCGCTGTCGGGGAGGACCGCGAGGAGCCGCTCGAAGCAGACCTGACTCGGCACGATCCCGCCGCGGATGACGTCGCACAGCACGACGCGCGTGGCCGGATCGATCACGGGTCCGCGCCAGTGGCCGGCGGCGCCGTGCTGCTCCGCCATGCGCGTGGGCAGCTCGACGTCCACGGTGGGGAGCTCACGAATGGCCTCCGCCAGGAGCAGCTCGTAGGCCAGTCGCAGCAGGCCGACGACCTCCGTCAGCTTGGTGTCCGGCCCCGAGATGCGGCCCAGGACGGTGCTCAGGAACGGATTCTCGAGCAGGTGGACGCGCGGGCCATAGCGGTGCTCGACCTCTCCCCGCGGGACTCCGTCGTGGGCCGTGGATGCCATCCGGAACCCTCTCTCAACCGCGCGCCGCCTCGGCGCCGGCAGCGAGCGCCTCGACGAGGCGCGGGATGTCGCGAGCGGGCGTCGCGCACAGCGCGCTGCGCACCGCGCCGTCGAGCGGAACGACGAACACGCCGAGCTCCTTCATGCGATCCGCCATCGCGTTCGGACGATCGGTGAAAACGGTCACGAAGAAGCCGCCCTCGTAGCGCGGGTAGACGATGTCGACGCCGGCCGCCGCCTCGTTGAACGTGTCCACGCGCTCCTTGAGCAGCACGAAGAGATCTCGAAGGTCCTCGGCGTACTTCACCTTGAGGTCCGGCGCGGTCATCAGCTCCGTCACGGCCAGCATGCCGAGGTTGTTGCAGTTGGACCACGTTCCGCGGCAGGCGTAGCTGAGCGCGTTGGTGATCCGCTGGCGCTCCGCGGGGTCCTCCTGCAGCGCGATCAGCGCGCCGACGCGCGCGCCGTACTGCGCGAAGGACTTCGACGCGCTCCAGGCGATGAGGACCTGCGCGCTGCGGGAGAGCAGCTTCAGGCGATCGACCCAGCGCTCGGTTCCCGGAGCTCCGAACTTCGAGTAGGCGATGTCGAACAGGATCGCGATCGGGGCGCGCTGCCCGTGGCGCTCGACGATCTCCGTCAGCTCACGCCACTCGTCGCCGTCGAGCGTGTAGCCCGTCGGGTTGTGGCACGGGAAGTTCAAGATCACCAGCGAGCGGCCCTGGCGCGCGATCTGAGCGACCAGCGCCTCCTCGAACGCGCGCAGGTCGAAGCCGCCCTCCTCGTTGAACATGCGGAAGGTCTCGACCGCGCGGCGCGTGTGACTCGCGATGATGCGGTACGGGGACCAGAAGTAGCTCGACGTCAGCAAGGTCTGCCCGGCGTCGAGGAAGGTCGTGATCGCGTGCAGCACCGCGCCCGTGCCCCCCGCCGTCGCGACCGCCGTGGCGTGCGGCGCGAGGTCGGTCGCCCCGAGCACATCGTCGATGACCGCCTGGAGGAACCCGGGCGGGCCCGAGATCGGCGCGTAGGCCGAAGAGCGCTCGAGCGGGATCCGGCGGTAGGCCTCGGCGACCGACGGCGGAACGACCAGCGTCCCGTCGTCCGACATGAGCGCCCCGAGCGTGGCGTTGAGGACTGACTCCCCCGTGGCCGCGCGCCGGTGCGCCTCGGCGTTCAGGCTGAAGATCGGGTCGTCACCGGATCGCTCGGTGACGCTCGCGATGAGGGCGGAGTGGGGGTTGGTCGTCAACGTCGGCTGCAAGGGGGGCACCTCGTTCCGGTGGCGCCGGAGTCGAGAAGAGGAGGGGCGAGCAGTATACGGCGCACAAGCGCTCTCGGGGCCGGCGGGCTCCCCCGGGCGGCCGCGGGCAAGGGTCCTGCAAGAATCGCCCCGGATCACCGGTGCGATCCCGTCCTCGGCTCGGAAGCGCCGATCCTTGGCCTAGAATCCGAGCCCCTGACACCTGGCGCTGTTTTTTTTTAATGTTTCGGTGTCCAACGTGATCTACACCC
>CAYGST010000438.1:0-4609 GCA_964352415.1 uncultured Planctomycetaceae bacterium
GTTGGATCCTACGCAGGCCGGACTCTCGATCCCAACGACCCCTCGGTTTGCTCTAAGCTCTGCGCGTCCCCTCACGCGATCCACGGCCTCTTCCGGAGCAGCGAAGCCCACCATGACCAGAGTTGGCAAGACCAGAGTCGGAGTCGTCCTGTCCGGCTGCGGCGTCTACGACGGCGCCGAGATCTACGAGTCGGTGCTCACCCTCCTGGCGCTGGCGAAGAGCGGCGCGGAGGTGATCACCATGGCGCCGAACGTCGACCAGCACCACGTCATCGACCATTGCACCGGCGAGGAGATGGACGAGACGCGCAACGTGCTCGTCGAGTCCGCGCGCATCGTGCGCGGCGACATTCGCGATCTGGCCGAGGTGCAGGCGGAGGAGCTGGACGCGCTGATCTTCCCCGGCGGCTTCGGCGCGGCGAAGAACCTCAGCGACTTCGCGCTGCAGGGCGCCGAGGCGACCGTGCACCCCGAGGTCGCGCGTCTGACGAAGGCGGTGCTCGCGGCGAAGAAGCCGATCGCGGCGCTGTGCATCGCGCCGGCAACGCTGGCGGCCATCTGCCGCGACGCGGGCATCGAGAGCGAGGTGACGATCGGCACCGACGAGGCGACGGCCGCGGCCGTCGAGTCCCTCGGCGCCAAGCACCTCGACTGCCCGGTCGACGAGTTCCGCGTCGACGAGGCCAACCGGATCATCACGAGCCCCGCCTACATGCTCGCCGGGAACCTCGCAGAGGCCGCGACGGGCATCGAGCGCACCGTGGCGAAGCTGCTGGAGATGGCGCGCTGAGAGCCTGTGAAGAAATCCATCGCACTCCTCGCCACGCCTCGCTCGCGCCCCGAGCTGCGTTGCCCCTCCTCCGAAACGGCCGGCGTTGCTTCGTCAGGGCGCCTTGTCGGGACGCGATCGCGACGCGCCGAGGAGCGCGAGCGACTCCTTCCCAGGCTCTGAGCGCGGGGCGCGCTCACTTGCCGCCCAGGATCCAACGCACGGTCTCCGTCGCCGGCTTCAGGCAGCGGTCCGCCTCGCAGGCCTGGTAGTTCACGCGGCAGACGACCTGCGAGGCGCCGACGGGCGGCTGGCCCTTCAGGCGGAAGCGGAAGCTCACCGCGCCCTCGTACACCGTCAGGCCGTCGGCCTCCGGTGAGGGGAAGCCGAGCGGGCGCACCCACTCGCCGTCCTGCTCGATGCCGGGCGGGAGCTCGAGCTCGAGCGTGAGCGGCGCGTAGGCGCTGCCCTCGGGCACGCGGTCGTAGGCGTGCCAGCCGTCACGGATGTCGATCTCGACGACGTGCTCCAGGCCGCCATCGGCGTGCCGCACGAGCGTCGCCTTCAGGGCGAGCGGGCCCTGCGCAGCCGGCGGGGCCTCCACCTCGGGGAAGCGCTCGGGGCCGGCGCCGTCCGTCGTGTCGACGAGCCACAGGTAGCCGCCGGCTTCGGTGAAGAACAGGCGCCCGCGGTTCGCCGATTGCCAGCCCTCCCACTGCAGCGTCGTCGTGAACGGACGCTCCGTGTAGCGCTCGAGCAGCGTCTGAGCGAGGTCCTCGAACTCCGGAATGCCGTGGATGAGGATCAGACGCTCGATGAAGTCCGGACGGGCATTGCCGATCTCGAGGCTCTTGGCCTCCTCGTCGACGGCGAACTGGTAGGGCTCGCCCGGGCGCAGGTACGGCCAGTTCTCCTCGACCCAGTCGCGAACTGCCTTCGGATCGTCCGCGATCTCGAGCCAGGCGTTCTCGGGCAGGAGCCGCTTCACGTAGTCGAAGCGGTCCGGCGGGGCGGGCATGGGGCGCTCCAGCGACAACACCTCGTGGTCGGTGAGCGTCTCGCCCGCCTCGGCGCGCGCGCGCAGCTCATCGAGGCGCGCTTCGTGCTCCTTGACCCAGTCCGCGTGACGCGCGAGCGTCTTGGCGTAGGCCTTGTCGGTGATCGACTCCATCGCGTCGAGCAGCGTCTCGCGAGTCAGCGCACCCTGGCGCTTGCGCGCGATGGGCGCATGGCCGTCGAAGCGCGCGATGTAGTGAATCGCGTTGATGAAGACGAGCTGCGCCTCGTCGGTCAGGTAGGTCGGGGACGCGGCGAAGCCCCAGTGGAAGAAGTTACCGTGGCGGCCGAGGGCCACCGCGCGGGAGCCCTTGGTGTTGACGCCGCTCGAGATCCACTCGGTGTCCGGCGAGTCCAGGAAGCCCTTGTCGCTCGAGACGATGCCGATCAGCTGGTCCGTGCCGTCCTTGTAGCCTTCGGTCTGCACGCGCCACATCGTCATCGTCTCCCCGAGCCCGGGGCGACGGTAGGAGCTGGGAGTCTCACGCTCCTCGAGCGTGAGCTCGACGGCGTGCGGCTGGTGGAAGATGTCGTGGTCGACGCGCATCCCGTGCGCGTGGGCGTCGAGGCACATTCACAACCAGTCGAGCTTGAGCCCGAGGGGCTCTCCGATGCCGGGCGAGTTCTCCGCGATCAAGAGCGCCGGCCGGTCGAAGTCGCGCGGCAGGAGAGGGCGCGAGATCTGGTTCTGGCCGCGCGGCGGCTGCGCGTCGAACACCGTCACGTCCACGCGCTGTGACAGCGCCACCTCGTAGTCGGCCGCGTGCACGAGGGTGACGTCCTCGAAGTGCTCGCGCAGCAGGGAGTGCCAAGCTGCGGTGCGCTCGCGGTAGAGCTCGTGGGTGCGCGGCTTGGCGAGCTGGGGGAAGGATACTTTCGGGTTCGCCGGGTCGTGGCCGACCAGCAGCACGCGCAGCGCGCTGCGCTCGGGGGCTTCGGCGGCATCGGACTGCGCACCGGAGAGCGGAGCGAAGAACGCGACGGCGAGGAGGGCGCGTCGGAGCTGGAGCATGACGTCAGTGGGGCCGAGGGAGCGCGGCAGCGGAAGGTGTCGAGCCTAACAGTCCGCGCGAGGCGCGCCACGGGAACGGGCCGCACGCCGTGGAATTCGCCCCGCGCGAGTGTCAGCCCGCTGGGGAGGGCGTACGCTCGGCGCTCCCCGGGACCGCCATGGACCAGCGAACGACCACCAGCCGCACACGCCCGCGTGAAGACGAGGGAACGCGGTGATCGCGGTGGCGCTCCTCGAGCTCGGGCTCGAGTACCTCGCGTTCGTCCCGCTCATCCATCTGCTGGGGTTCTACCTGGCGTACCGGGCGATCGTCTACACGCGCACGGCGCAGGGCGCGATCGCCTGGGTCGTGTCGCTGGTCGTGATGCCGTACCTCGCGGTGCCGATGTACATGCTCTTCGGCCGGCGCAAGTTCCGGGGCTACGTTGCCGCGCGGCGCGCTGGAGACTCGAAGCTGAGCGCGATCGCCCTCGAGCTGAAGCAGTACGAGGAGGAGTTCCGCAGCCACTTCCCGCCCGAGATGAAGGGCGTCCAGGCAGCCGAGCACCTCGCGAAGATGCCCTTCACCTCGGGCAACACGGCCGAGCTGCTGATCAACGGCGAGGCGATCTTCGCCTCGATCCTCGACGGCATCCGGAGCGCCGAGGACTACGTGCTCGTTCAATTCTACATCGTCAACGACGACGAGATCGGGGGCGACTTCAAGGCCGCGCTGATCGGCCGCGCGCGCGCGGGCGTGCGGGTCTACTTCCTGTACGACGAGATCGGCTGCTACTCGCTGCCGAACAGCTACCTGGACGAGCTGCGCAAGTCGGGCGTCCACGTGCACGCCTTCCTCAGCACGCGCGGGCCGAACAATCGCTTCCAGCTGAACTTCCGCAACCACCGCAAGATCGTGGTCGTCGATGGCGAGGCGGCGTGGGTCGGCGGCGCGAACGTGGGGGACGAGTACCTCGGACGCTCGGCCAAGTACGGCCACTGGCGCGACACGCAGGTCAAGCTGGTCGGCCCCGTGGTTCAGTGCGTGCAGCTGGCGTTCGTCGAGGACTGGTACTACGCGGCTGGCGGCGTGCCGACGCTCCTGTGGCAGCCAGCGCGCGCGGAGGGCGGCGAGCTGGACGTGCTGACGCTCCCGTCCGGACCGGCGGACGATCTCGAGACCGCCAGCCTGTTCTACGTCCAGGCGATCCATTCGGCCCAGGAGCGGCTCTGGATCGCCACGCCGTACTTCGTGCCCGACGAGAGCGTCGTCGCGGCGCTGCAGCTCGCGGCGTTCCGCGGCGTCGACGTGCGCATCCTCCTGCCAGAGAAGCCGGATCACGTGCTGGTCTGGCTCTCGTCGTTCTCCTACCTCGGAGAGCTCTGCGGGACGGGCGTGCGGATCTACCGCTACCAGCCCGGCTTCCTGCACCAAAAGGTCATGCTGATCGACGATCGCGCCTCGGTCGTCGGCACGGCGAACCTGGACAATCGCTCCTTCCGCCTCAACTTCGAGATCACCATGGTGATGCTCGGGCTCGACTTCGCGCTCCAGATGCAGGCGATGTTCGAGGAGGACTTCCGCAACTCCGAAGAGGTCGGAGCGCAGAGCCTCTCGGAGCGCTCGCGCTGGTTCCAGTTCCTGGCGAGCGCATCGCGGCTGATGGCGCCGATCCAGTGATCGGTCGTCCGCCGACGGGTGTCAGGGCTCGGGGCTGAGCGGCAGCTCGTCGGTGCGCGCGATCGGGCGCCGACGCGGGAGCGTCACCGCGAGGCGCTCGATCGCCTTCTCG
>CAYGST010000439.1:0-4607 GCA_964352415.1 uncultured Planctomycetaceae bacterium
CGGGCGCAGCTCGTCCGCCGCCCCGGGATCGGCGAGCGCGACGAAGCGCGGCCGGTGACGCTGTGCCTGCTCGGCGACGAGCTCCCAGGAAGAGCCCGCGGCGAGGGCGCAGACCTCCAGCTCGCCGCCCGCCTCGTCCACGAGGTCCAGGGTCTGGGTACCGATCGAACCGGTGGAGCCGAGCAGGGCGATCGCTTTCATGCAGGTGGGTGGTGGAGCCGCCCCAGTTCTCATTCGGGGCAGCTCGCGTCTGAGTTTAGGATGGTGCACCCCCGATCGAAGCGTCGGCGGCGCAGGAAACCGCGCCCGCCGCGCATTCGACCCACGGAGACCCCATGAGCATGTGGATGAATCGCGCCAAGTTCTGCCCGGTCTGCAGCGCCGACCTCGTCGAGCGCCCGGTCGCGGATCGGGTGCGTCCTGCGTGCCCGTCGTGCAGCTTCGTGCTCTTCAAGAACCCGGCCTCCGCTGCCGCGGGGGTGATCCTGGACGACGCTGGCCGCGTTCTCCTGATCAGGCGCGCCATCGAGCCGTTTCGAGGGCAGTGGGCGCTCCCGGCGGGCTACCAGGAGATCGAGGAGGCCCCGACCGGGACGGTCCAGCGCGAGGTGCTCGAGGAGACCGGTCTCCACGTCGAGCCCCATCGGCTGATCGACCTGATCTTCATCCCCGACGACCCGCGCAAGCCCGCGAACCTCGCGGTCTACCTCTGTCGGGTGACCGGCGGCGCGCTACAGGCCGCCGACGATGCCGCCGACGCCCGCTGGTTCGACCTCCAGGAGCTGCCCGAGGAGATCGGCTTCGGCAACCGGGAACGGATCCTCCACCCCCTGCGCGACGACCCCGAACGCTTCGGCCTTCCGCCGCGCGAGCACTGATCGCTCGCGCGCTGCGCCCGCCACCGCGGAGCGCGACTCGTCGTAGGCACGGCCCAGGTGGGGCAGTAGAGTGGCTGACCCCTTTCGGAGGCCCCACACCGCACATGGACGACACGCCCCTGACCTATCGTGACGCCGGCGTCGACATCGGCGCTCAGGACGCCGCCCTCGCCCGCGCCAAGCAAGCGATCCAGAAGAGCTTCACGCCCGGCGTCCTCGGTGACGTCGGCTCGTTCGGAGGCCTCTTCGACCCCGAACGCGTCGGCTGCGGCGGCCAGATCCTGGTCGCCAGCGCGGACGGGGTGGGGACCAAGCTGGACGTCGCGAAGCGCGCTGGAATTCACCACACCGTGGGCCGCGACCTGGTCCAGCACTGCATCAACGACATCCTCGTGCAGGGCGCCCGGCCGCTGTTCTTCATGGACTACGTCGGCACGGGTCACCTCGAACCCGACGTGGTCGCCGAGCTGATTCGCGGCTGCGCGGAGGCCTGCGCCGACAACGGCCTCGCGCTGCTCGGCGGCGAGACGGCGGAGATGCCGGGGCTCTACGCCGCCGGCGACTTCGACCTCGTCGGCTTCATCGTCGGCTCGGTCGCACGCGAGAAGCTGCTCGATGGCTCGCGCGTTCGCCCCGGCCAGGTCTTGATCGGCCTGGCCAGCGATGGCCTGCACACGAACGGATACTCGCTCGCGCGCAAGATCCTGTTCGAGAGACAGGGCCACGAGCTCGGCGATCGCCCGCCGGAGCTCGAGGGTCCGTCGGTCCAGGAGGCCCTCCTGGCGCCGCACCGCTCGTACCTGAACCCGGTCTGGCCGCTCCTCGAAGAGGACAAGATCGCGGCCATGGCGCACATCACCGGTGGCGGACTGCGCGACAACCTGCCGCGCGTCCTCGGCGGAACGCGCGCCGTCATCGACCTCGACAGCTGGACCGTTCCGCCGCTGTTCCGCTACCTGGTCGATGCGGGCAAGGTCGCCCTCGATGAAGCCCACCAGGCCTTCAACATGGGCGTCGGCCTCGTGCTCGTGGTCGAGCCCGACGACGTTGCGGATGTACTCGGAGCGCTGGAGTCGAAGGGCGAAGGCGCCTGGGTGCTCGGCGAGCTGACCGAGGGTGAGCCCGGGGTTCACTGGAAGGCGAGCTGAAGCCGTGCTGCCTCTCGCGCTGCTCGCGCTGATCGCCGGCGCCCAGTCTCCCGACTTCGACGCCGTTCGCGCGCTGCCGCAGGGCGACGAACGAGCCCGGGCCGTCGTGCGGATCGTGGAGACGGTTCCCGAGGCGCAGCTGGGGGAAGCCCTGCAGCTCGGCTTCGACGACTTCCTCGCCGCGGCCGGGAGGTACGACAGCGCCGTCGCGCTGCCGCTCGCAGAAGCGCTCCACGGCCGCGCGGACGCGCCCTGGAGCGCCATGAGCCTCTCCTTGATTCACACGCGCTGCGGGGACCCGACGCGGGGCGTGGAGGTCCTGCGTAAGGCGCTCGTCAACGTTGCGGATCCCGCAACCGAGCGGGACCTCACGGCCGCTCTGGGCCTGGCGCTCGTCGTGTCGGGGCAGCGCGAGCCCGGGCTCGCGGCCTTCGGGAGCGCTTTCTGTCGCGGCTCCGACAACGCCGGCGTCGTACTCGGGCGCCTCGCCCTGCGCGAGGGCAAGCTGGAGCGCGCGCGTTCGATCTTTCGTACCCTGCTGCGCAGCACCCCACCGCCCGCCTGGGCCCTCCGCGGGTGGGGTCTCTCCCTGCTGCCGCCGGACGCCCGGCCCCGCTAGCGCGCGGCTCTGCCCCCTCCACCCGCGCCTCTCCTGTCACCCTCCCACGCGAAGTCCCTATGGCTCCCATGCCCAAGAACATCCTGCTCCCGCTCGCTCTCGGCGCCACGCTCCTGACCGGCGCGCTGACCCCGACGTCCGTGGCTCCGGAGACCCTGCTCAAGGCCAGCGAGCACAAGAAGGTCGGCGAGATGATCGGTGAGTGCATCACCGCCTACATCGAGCGCGATGGCCGCCGCGAAGCCGAGCTCGACCTCAACCAGTACCTCGACAAGAAGTGGACGAAGGCGGCCAACGGTCGCAGCCCCCTCGCTCTCACGGACGACCTGTCCGCCGCGCTGTGGTACTCCGTCGACTACTCCAAGGCGAAGGTGCGCAAGGGCAAGATCGACGACATGGAGGTCGACGTCGAGTTCCACGGGGACCACAAGATCACCAACGCCGTCTGGACTCCCAGCAAGTACAGCGACAAGAACAAGTACCCGCTGATCATCTGCGTGCCGGAGTCCGGCGAGAAGCCCGAGGCGCACCTGAATGATCACTGGGCGCTGCAGGCGCTGCGCGACCAGGCGATCATCGTCGCCCTCGACATGCCGGAGGACACCGACAACTGGGGCAGTCTCGGTGAGCCCGGCAATCCGAAGATGGTCGGCGGCATCAGCGTTCTCTTGACCAGCTACAAGGAGCTGCGGGACAACTACGCGATCGATTTCGACAAGGTCTTCCTGGCCGGCCGGGGTGCGGGTGTTGCAGCAGCCATGCAGATGGCGAACGCCGCCCCGGATCGCTTCTGCGGGATCATCGGGCGCAGCGGTGACGCCGCGGAGATTCGGGCGGACAACCTCAGCAACCTGCCGATGCTACTGGCGGGCGCGGGCAGCCGCGCCGAGACCTACTCCGAAGCCGTCAAGGCGGGAGGGTACGCCGACTGCACGCTCATTCCCGAGGCGAAGATCGAGGACATCGCCTCCTGGATCACCGAAACCACGCGCCGATCGAACCCCGATCAGGTCGTCCTGATCCCGGGCGAGGTGCTTCCCCTCAAGGCCTACTGGATCGAAGTGCCCCGCAAGGAGTACACGGCCGATGCTCGAGTCGTCGCCACCATCGACCGCGCGTCGAACACCGTGACGATCGAGGCCAAGGACGTGACCGACATCACCCTGTACTTCAACGACGTCCTGCTCGACCTCGAGCAGCCGATCAAGGTGATCTGCAACGGCGCCGAGACGGTGAACACCATCCCGCGCAACTTCAACACGCTGATGAGCCTCGTCTACAAGGCACGTAACGAGCCGGGCAAGCTGTACACCGCGTCCCGCGAGTACACCATCGCCGTGGACTGAGTTCCTTGACCTCGATGTCCGTGACCACACTCGACGCCCCCGGCGCTCCGCGCGCCGGGGGCGTCTTCATGGACGCCCGCCCAGGAGGGCAGGCGTGACGGCTCACCGCTCCAGCGCAGGGCTCCTCGCCATCGTGGCGATCGCCGGCGCAGGGACGATGGTGGTCGAGCTCGCGGCCGTACGGGTCCTCGCGCCCTGGTTCGGCGCGTCCTCCGCGGTCTGGACCAACGTGATCGGCGTGGTCCTGTTCGCGCTCGCCTTGGGGTATGTCTTCGGCTCACGACTCGCTGCCCAGCCGCGCCCCCAGCGCCGGCTCTCTTGGGCGCTCCTGCTGTCCGCGCTCTGGATCGTCTGGCTCCCGACGCTCGCGGCACCGATCGCGAGCACGTTCCTGCCGGAGGGCGTCACGCTCGATCGCGCAGCGGGGTTGCTCGTCTGGGGCAGCCTCGCGGCCGGGCTGGCGCTGTTCGGACCCGCTGCGCTCGCGCTCGGCTGCATCGGCCCCCTGGCGGTCGAGTGCGTGCAGCAGCGCAGTGACCTGCACGCAGGCACCGCGGGCGGTCGCGTACTCGCCGCCTCGCCCCTGGGAAGCCTCGTGGGCCCCTTCGGACCGACG
>CAYGST010000440.1:0-4606 GCA_964352415.1 uncultured Planctomycetaceae bacterium
GACGTCGTCGAAGGCGGCGACCAGGACGACTTCGTGGTCGGCGGCTCCTCGACGAACGGGGCCGATGGCGCCGACATGCTCCTCGGCGGGCTCGGCAACGACGTCCTGATCGGCGACAACGCCTCGATCATCGGCACCTTCGGGGAGTTCACGGCGCAGACGCTGGGCCAGTCCGATGGCGGCAACGACACGATCCAGGGCGAGCAGGGCAACGACACGCTGCTCGGCGGCCGCGCGGACGACGCGCTCTACGGTGCGCTGGAGACGGGCGCCGTGGCGGGTGACGACAACGACCTGATCTTCGGCGATGGCGGCGAGGTCGTCGTGGCCGGTGGTCTGACCCAGCGCGCATTCACGCGCGACGAGGGCGGCGAAGGCAACGACACGCTGGTCGGCGAGATGGGCGACGACGTCCTGCTCGGCGGTCTCGGCGCGGACGAGATGTCCGGCGGCAGCGGCGTGGACGTCGCGCTGGGCGACCGCGGCGCGATCGACTACGACCTCGATGGCGACGCGACCGACATCGACCGGATCACCGACGAGCTGAGCGAGATGCAGACGCTCGCCAGCGGCAACGCCGGCGGCTTCCAGGACATCGGCGGGGTCGCGCTCGGCTCGGAGGCGAACGGCCCGGACCCGCTCGACGGTGACACGGTGACCGGCGGGATCGGCGACGACATTCTCGTCGGCGGCATCGACGGCGACCTCGTGCAGGGCGAGATCGGCGAGGACCTGCTCTTCGGCGACTCCGCGGACATCACGCTGGTGGACGGGGAGGTCACCCTGGCCGAGAGCGTCGACCCGACCGAGGGCGGCACCGACCAGGTCGAGGGCGGCGAGGACCGCGACACGATCCTCGGCGGCGGCCTCGGCGACACGCTCGACGGCGCGAATGGCGACGACCTGATCTTCGGCGACAGCGGCCGCATCGATCGCACCCAGCCGGTGGAGACCTCCTTCGAGTCGATCCACATGCTGACGACCGATCTGGGCGGCAGCGACTCGATCACGGCCGGCAGCGGCGACGACACGGTCATCGGCGGACAGGCCAACGACGAGATCTTCGGCGGTGCGGACGACGACGACCTGATCGGCGGTCACAACCGCGCGGGTGGCCACGACGGCATCACGAAGGGCGGCAACGACTCGATCTTCGGGGAAGGCGGTCAGGACGTGATCGTCGGCGACAACGCCGACGTCGTGCGCGGGACCGGCAGCCTCTCGGCGCGCTTCCGCGTGCTCGAGACCGGCGAGCTGTGGGACGAGATGCTCGGCGCGAACGTCGACGCCGCGGACCACGACGACCTCTCGGGCTTCACGCGCCGAGACATCACGCTCCTCGATCACAACGAGGCGAGTGACTCGGTGCTGTTCGGGGACGACCTGATCGTCGGCGGCGACGACGAGGACATGATCTTCGGCCAGCGCGGCGACGACACGCTGCGCGGCGACTCGGTCGTGGCTCCGGCGGGCGGCGGCTCGAGCCTCGACGGCGCGGACGACTACATCGAAGGCGGCGGCGACAGCGACCTGATCTACGGCGACGGCGGTCAGGACGACCTGATCGGCGGCTCGTCTGAGTTCTTCGGTCTCACCACGGCCGCGGACCGCCCCGACGGCTCCGACACGATCTTCGGCGGCAATGGCCTCGATGCCGCTCGCAACGAATTCAGCGATGGTGACCACGGCGCGGACGCCGACGTCATCCTGGGCGACAACGGCAACATCTACCGTATCGTCGGTCTGAACGGCGTCGACGACGGCGAATACCTGAGCTTCGCGTACGACGACTACGCGGGCAGCGAGCGCGCGATCGTGCGCGCCTTCGACGAGCTCGACTACACGCCCGGCGAGTCCGGCGCGCCGTCGAACGGCGACGGCGACGAGATCCACGGCGAGGGGGGCAACGACACGATCCTCGGCATGACGGGATCGGACTCGCTGTTCGGTGACGCCCAGGACGACGACCTCTATGGCGGCGCCGGCGGTGACTGGGTCTCCGGTGGCACCGGAGAGGACGGCGTGCTCGGCGACGACGGCCGCATCTTCACGAGCCGCAACGCTCTGGCCGAGGACCTCTACGGGATCGAGGCGACCACGCAGTTCTTCAAGGAGACGCGTCCGGACCACCGACTGCAGAACCTGTTCTTCGTCGACGGCGAGCTGCGCAAGACGGTGGACATGGAGCCCTTCGATCAAGGCGGCGACGACACGGTCTACGGCGGGCTCGGCGGCGACAGCCTGCACGCGGGCGCTGGCGACGACCTCGTCTCGGGCGCCGAGGCGCTCGAGGGCTTCTTCGTCGACCCGCAGTCCACGCCGGACCACGAGTACGTGACGGTGGCCGACCCGAACTCGCAGGACAACAAGTTCGCGGACTACGACTACTCGGCGCTGCGCGCCAAGATCGACGGCCACGCGCTGAACTTCAACGCGTCCGAGGGCATGGAGTCGGGCGAGGGCGACGGAGACGACGCGCTCTTCGGCGACCAGGGCAACGACTGGCTGATGGGAGGAACGGGCAGCGACCACCTGTACGGCGGCGCCGGCAACGACTTCCTGAACATGGACGACAACCTCGAGACGGACGGCGGGAACAACGACCTGCCCGACGTCGACGAGTTCCACATCGGTGACACGGGCTTCGGCGGGGGCGGCGTCGACACGCTGACCGGCGCGAGCTGCGACGACCGGCTGGTCGACTCGGTCGGGGTCCACAACCTCTACGTGGTGCCCTTCTGGCTGGTCGACGCGCCGATCGTGACCCACGGGCCGCTGCCGCCGGAGATCTCCGAGTTCCTGCTGCTGCTCGGCTACCAGGACGGCGCGGACCAGACGCGCTTCGATCCGAACGATCCGCTCGCGGCGCAGCGCCGCGGCGAGCCGGATGGCGAACTCAACATGATCCTGCCGGGCGACCCCGAGTTCGCCGGCGAGGTGACCCCGGTGTTCAGCGACCTGCCGGGCAACATCCCGAACCAGGACTGCGACGGGAACCCGACGGCGGGTCCCGAGGCCGCCTCCGGCGGCGACGACGACGGCGACAGCCGCGCGGCGGCCGCGGGTCAGGGCTCGGCCAGCGGCGGTCCGCTGCCTGGTCCAGGCGGCGGCGGCAACCCCGGCGGTCCGGGTGGCGGTCCGCGAACGGAGCCCGGCTCACCGGAGCCCTCGATGACCCCTGGGGCCGAGCCCGAGCGCCAAGGAACGTCCGCGCCGTTCGAGGTCCGCTTCACGCCGGACGCTCAGCGCGGCGTGCGCGTGACGGTCGAGTCGGCGCCGGACATGCGCCCCGCGGCGGTCGAGATGGCGCCCGCGCTGGAGCCCGCCCTCGGTGCCCTCGGCGAGCTGCCGATGTTCCTCGAGAGCGACCTCGTGCTGGCGCAGCCGGCCCTCGTCCTCGGCGACGTGCCCGTGTTCGAGAGCACTGGCTTCGAGAGCACCGGCTTCGAGGGCGCGGCGGCACCGATCGAGTTCGTCGAGGTCGACCTCGACGCACCGGCGCCTGCGGAGACCGTTCAGTGGCAGGAGCTCGAGGCGCCCGCGCCGTCGACCGAGTCTGCTCCGGTGACGGCCCTTGCGGTCAGCTGGAACGAGACGCCGGACGTTGCACTCGAGAGTGACTCCGGCAGCTCGGTCCGCGTCAACTGGCGCGGCTTCGGCTGGCTCGGAAAGCACGGCTCCTAGGCCCTCAGAGGTAGGAAATTGCACTTTACCGCCCCGTCCAGGGCGGGCAATGGGAGAATGGCGAGCCTCGCCTCCGACCAGGAGACGGGGCCCGATCCCTGCCCAGCGGCCACCGAGTCGCATCCCTTCGAGACCACGAGAGAGCCCGACATGTCCGAGACGAACGACGCCGCCACCGGCGCCCCCAAGTCCCCCAAGGTGAACTGGGACGCGAGCAAGATGCACTCGTCGTACGCCAACGTGGCCAACGTGACGAGCACGCGTGAAGAGGTCACCCTGTTCTTCGGGATGAACCAGAACTGGCAGCCCGGTCAGGATGAGGTGACGGTCGAGCTGACCCAGCGTCTCATCGTCAGCCCCTACGCGGCCGCGCGACTCCACGCGCTGCTCGGCGGCGTGCTGCAGCAGTACGAGTCGCGCTTCGGCAAGCTGCCGCTCCCCGGTCAACCGGAGTAGGGCCTCCGCCCTCGGCGGGAGGGCGGTGACCTCGCGCTCCAGCGAGTCAGACCATGGCACCGGGTGAGCACGAAGGCACGCGAACGCCTCGGCCCGGCGCAGGAGTCGTCGAGCCGACCCGCGGGCCGGCCGATCCGGACGCGGCGCTGTGGGCCACACTCCTGGGCGAGGCGGAGTCGGAGGCGTTCCACGCTGCTTGGTTGACGCTCCTCTGCAGGCGCGTGGGCGGCGTGGCCGCGGCCGTGCTGGTGCTCGGCCAAGACGAGGACTTCCGTCCCGTCGCGGCCTGGCCGTCGAGCGCCAACGTCGCCGAACCCGTGGCGCGTGCGGTCGAGCGAGCGCTGGCGACGCGCCGTGGCGTGACCTTCGTCGGTGACGCGGGGAAGACCAGCGAGGCGCGTCACGTCCTCGCCGAGCCGCTCCTGTTCGAAGGCGAAGTGCGCGGAGCGGTCGCCTGCGAGCTCGT
>CAYGST010000441.1:0-4604 GCA_964352415.1 uncultured Planctomycetaceae bacterium
CCTCTGAACATTGCCATGACCCACGGAGTCTTCCGCACCCCCGCTCCCGTCAACGAGCCCATCCTCGGCTACGCCCCCGGCAGCCCCGAGAAGGCCTCGCTGAAGGCCGAGCTCGCCCGCCAGGCGAGCGAGCAGGTCGAGGTGCCGTTGATCATCGGCGGGCAGGAGGTCCGCACGGGCCGCACCGGCCAGATGGTCATGCCGCACGACCACGGCCACGTCCTCGGCACCTTCCACAAGGCGGGCGCGGACGAGGTCAAGGCCGCGATCGAGGCCGCCGAGGCCGCGCGCCCCGAGTGGGAAGGCATGCCTTGGCAGGAGCGCGCCGCGATCCTGCTGCGCGCCGCCGAGCTGCTCGCGACCCACCACCGCGACCGCGTCAACGCGGCGACGATGCTCGGCCAGTCGAAGACCGCGCACCAGGCGGAGATCGACGCGGCCTGCGAGCTGATCGACTTCTGGCGCTACAACGTCGCGTTCGCCCAGGAGCTCTACGAGTCGCAGCCCGTGTCGAGCCCCGGCTGCTGGAACCGCGTCGAGCACCGCCCGCTGGACGGCTTCGTCTTCGCGATCACGCCGTTCAACTTCACCTCGATCGCGGGCAACCTCTCGACCGCGCCGGCGCTGCTCGGCAACACCGTCGTGTGGAAGCCGGCCTCGACCGCGGTGCTGTCCAACTACTACCTGATGCAGCTCTTGCAGGAGGCCGGCATGCCCGCGGGCGTGCTCAACTTCCTGCCGGGCTCGGGCGCCGAGGTCGGGGACCCGGTCGTCGCCGATCGTCGCCTCGCCGGCATCCACTTCACGGGCTCGACCGGCGTGTTCCAGGGCATCTGGAAGACGATCGGCAACAACATCGCCAACTACGGGCAGTACCCCCGCATGGTCGGCGAGACCGGCGGCAAGGACTTCATCTTCGCGCACCCGAGCGCGGACCTCGAGGGCCTCGTCACCGCGATGATCCGCGGCTCCTTCGAGTTCCAGGGCCAGAAGTGCTCGGCCGCGAGCCGCGCCTACATCCCCCGCAGCCTCTGGAAGCAGATCGAGCCGCGCCTCGTCGAGGAGATCCGACAGATCCGCATGGGCGACGTCACCGACTTCCGCACCTACATGGGCGCGGTGATCGACAAGGGCGCCTTCAAGACGATGAAGGATGCGATCGACCTCTGCAAGAGCGACTCGAAGTGCCGCGTGGTCGTCGGTGGCGAGTACGACGACTCCCAGGGCTACTTCATCTCCCCGACGGTCGTCGAGGTCAGCGACCCGTACCACGAGACGATGAAGACCGAGTACTTCGGTCCGCTGCTGTCCGTCTACGTCTACGACGACGACAAGTTCTCCGAGACCCTCGAGATCTGCGACAAGACGGCGGAGTACGGCCTGACGGGCGCCATCTTCGCCGACGACCGCAAGGCCGTCGTCGAGGGCATGCGCGCGCTGCGCTTCACCGCGGGCAACTTCTACATCAACGACAAGCCGACCGGCGCCGTCGTCGGCCAGCAGCCGTTCGGCGGTTCGCGCGCGTCCGGTACGAACGACAAGGCGGGCTCGATCCTGAACCTCCAGCGCTGGGCCAGCCAGCGGACGATCAAGGAGACCTTCTGCCCGGCCCGCGACTGGCGCTACCCCTTCCTCGACGAGAAGTAGGCCTCCTGCGGCGACGACGAAGCGGCGCGGCGCGCGGTCGCGCTGGGGTCCACCCGATGCGGGGCGACGCGCCGCGTCCGTTGTGGGCCTGCGTGAGGCGGGCTGAGGCTCGCGCCGTCAGCGTCACGCCCAGCGAGCCCACCTCAACCCCGCGAAGCCGATCCTCGAGCCCGCGAAGCCAATCCCCTCAAGCGCTGTGCAGCGCGCCCGCGCGGCTGCGCCAGGAGCCGCTGGGGATGCACGGGTACGGACGCCCCTGCCGCTCGGGCAGCACGTAGGTGAACACCTCGCGTCCGTCCTCGAGCGCGATCACCGTGCGCCGGAAGTACTCCGGGTGGTCCTCGGCCTCGTCGAGCAGCCGCACGCCCGTCGCGTCGATCGAGTAGACCTCGCCGTCGACCGGCGTCCCGCCCCCTTCGATCAGCGCAGGGAACCCGCCGAGGTCGACCAGGTCGAAGCAAGCCTGGGTGCGCCCGTCGTCGACGTAGCGCGCACCGAACAGCAGTTCGTGGTGCGACTCGCCGCGCAGCGACGTGCCGTAGACGAAGACGAGGAGCTCACCGGTCGAGCCGGCGCCGTCGCAATCGTTCGAGTCCATGGGGAGGAGGAGCGAGGGAGCCGAACCGTCGCCGGTCCGGAGTTCCGAGGGGGGGAGGTGCCTTCGGCGTCGTCGGTACGACGCCTCGGCTCCGGGGGGGAGAGCGCTTCTGCGATCGCCGGTCACCCGGGCCCTCTTCGCCCGCTGCGCGCCGACCGCGAGCCGGGTAGATACCCGATCCCGCGGCGGAGCGCTCCACCGATTCCGACGATTCAGCGAGTCACGGGACCTTCGAGGTCGAGCTCGAGGACGGCCGTGCCATCGATCTGGAAGTACTCCAGCTCGATCCGGTGGCTACCGGCCTCCAGGTGGATTTCGCTCGTGCGCTGCTGCGACGGGTGCCAGGTCCAGTCCTCGAGCACGACCTCACCGTCCAGCGTGATGCGCACCCCGTCGTCCGAGCGCGTGCTCAGCAGGTAGGTGCCGGCCTCGCGCACCTCGATCGTCGTGCTCGCCATCAGCCCGAAGCGGTTGGTCGGCAGGTCGCGGCGCACGCTGGTGCTGCCGCCCCACGGATCGTTCCAGGCGCGCACCTCGGTGCGGACCGTGGCCTCGTAGCGCAGCGCGCGCCAGCGATCCAGGTCCCCTCGCGGGTCGCTCGACTGGGTCCACGGGAACCACGCGGCCTTCCAGCGCGCGCCGGAGAGCACGCCGCGGGCGCGGCTCGCGTCCGGGCGCGGGGTCCCGCTGGCCGGATCCCACGGGCCGTACTCGCCGAGCGTCAGCTCGTCGGGCGCGTCGCCCCGACGCGGGAGGTTCACGTAGCCCTCGGGCCCGCTCCAGCCGGAGACGCGCGCCAGCAGGATCGGCGGCTGCGGCGAGGCCCAGCGCAGCTCCGCGTGGCTCGAGCGGCCGCTCGGCAGGTCGCCCTCCGCGTCCTTCAGCCACTCCCAGACTGCGCGGCCCTCGAGCTTCTGATCGCCCTCGGCGGTCAGCCCGTCGAGGTGCAGGAGCGGGCGCGACTGGTCGAAGTCGTTCTTCCAGAACTCGACGCCCGCCGCCTCCTCGAGCACGAGGTCCTGGATGTTCTTGCGGAAGCGGTTCTGGCCGATCCAGTGGTTCAGCGCTCCCTCGGCACCGGTCACCTCGAGCGCTCCGTCGCAGTCGCTCAGCTGGTTGCCGGAGATCACGGCGCGCTCGCCGCCCTCGACGCGCAGGCCGGAGCCGTAGAGGCTCTCGACGCCGTTGTCGCAGAGCGCCAGCTCCACCGTGTCGCGCGCCTCGATGCCCGCGCCGGCGCCGTCCGCGATGCGGTTGCCGACGACCCAGTCCTCCCGGCTGCCGACGAGCTGCAGGCCGATCGCCGCGCCGCCCGAGAGGTCGTTCTTCATCCAGCGGTTGCGCTCGCCGTCGAGGTCGCGTCCGCCGACGCAGCACTCGCGCGCCGCGTTGCCGCACACGAGGTTGTCCGTGGAGCCGCCGATGAGCAGGATGCCGGTCGACCCGCAGTCCTCCTGGCCGCGGTTCGGCGTGCGCGAGATCGCGTCGCAGCGGTTGCCGAGCACCTCGCTCTGGGTCGTCCCGTCGAGAACGATCCCGAAGCCCGAGAGGTACGAGAAGTCGTTGTCGGCGATGCGGCAGCCGTCCGAGCGCAGCGCGACCAGGCCGTTCGCTCCACCGCGCGCGCGGCAGTTCGTGACCTCGACGTCGGAGCTCTCCACGATCGCGATCGCGGCCCCGAAGCGCTCGAGGGTCGAGCCAGCAGTGCGCGGGTCGAGCCCGCTGCCCGTCAGCCCCGAGAGGTGCGGCCCGAAGGTCGGATCGACGACGAGGCCGTCGACGACGACGCCGCTCGAGTTCTCGATCCACAGGCCCACGCGATACCCGGAGAGGTGCCCGCCGAGCACGCGCACGTCCTCGCAGTCGCGGATGATCACGCCGCGGCCGTCGCCCTTGTCCGGCGCGCTGCCGGCCCGCGTCCCGCGCAGGCGAACGCCGCGCAGGTCGACCGTGACGTCGCGCCGCCCCTCGATCACGAGCACGCCGTCCTCGCCGCTCGCGCGGCGCAGGTAGCTGCCGGGAGCCAACGTCAGGTCGTGGTCGACGACGAGCGCGCTGCCGATCGGGGGCTCGACGCCCACCGCGAGTCGCTCGCCCGCGCCCCCTGTCTCCGCGGACGCGCCAGGCGTGCCGCAGCTGGCGGCGAGGAGAAGTGCGAGGGCGGCGAGGCCGGGCGTGCGTAGTGCGGAGCGCATGATCGAAACGAACTCGGGGTCACCGCTTCCGCGGCGACGACTTGGGGGCGATGGAGCAGCGAAGTTCCTGTCGGCCGTCCTGCGGTCGCGGCTTGCGCCGGACCCCGAAAAACGGGCGCGGCGCCCCCACGGCCGCTATCCTCCTGCCGTGCGCCCCCCCAGCC
>CAYGST010000442.1:0-4576 GCA_964352415.1 uncultured Planctomycetaceae bacterium
GAGCTCCAGCGACGGGGACGCCTTCAGGTTCCTGGCGACCCGCTCGATCGCCGCGTCGAGCTCGCCGTTCGCGAGGTGCCGCTCGACGGCGGCGCGGATCCCGGCGATCCGCGAGACCGACTCGGGAGGCGAGAGATCCACACCGGCGACCATGGGCTCCTCGCCAGCCACCTTGGCCGCGTCGATGACGCGCGTGATCAGAGCGGGATCGGCGTCCGCGCTCGAGTGCAGGATCACGGCCACGGGCCCGGACGACGCGGCCTCGAGCTTCACGATCAGGGGCCCCACACCGTCGACCCCGATCTCCTGACCGTTGCCGAGCACCGTCCCCGCCGACGTGACCTCGAGCAGGATCAGCCGACGTGTTTCCGTGCGCGTGACTCGAACGCGCCCCTCCTCCTGCCCCGCTGCCCGCTCCACGGCCTGCGCCAGCGCCTCGAGACTCGCTTGATGACGCGAGGTCTCACCGAGCGCCAGCGCGAGCCACTCGAGCAAGCGACCCGCCGCCGCGACGTCCGACTTCGCGATCAACAGCTTCCCGCGCCCGAGCAGCGCCTCGGGCGTGCCGACCGGATCGAGCTTCAGCGCCATGGCGTACGCCTCGACGGCCTCCGCGTGCCGGCCGTCCTTCAGGTAGACGTCGCCGAGGCTCACGTAGCCCTTCGGGTCCGTCGCCGGTTCGCGGAGCGGCTTCAGCGAGTCGGCGGCGTCCCCGTGACGACCGAGCGCGGTCAGCGCGCTCGCCCGCAGCTTGCGCAGCTGGTCGTCAGCGGGCGTGGCCTCGAGCATGCGCTCGCAGAGCGCCAGCGCCTCGGCGTGGCGCTCACCCTGGACGAACACCTGCAGCAGCCCGAGCTTCCAGTCGCGCGCCTCCGGATCGAGCAGGTTCGCCATCCAGTAGGCCGATTCGGCTTCGCCCGTGCGACCGAGCTTGGCGCTGCAGAGGCCGAGCAGGCCGTAGGTCGTCCCATCGCCCCCGCCGAGGTCGATCGTCCGGCGCAGGGCGACGGCCGCCTTCGAGTGCTCACCGGCCCGAACGAAGGCCACTCCCAGGTTCTTCCACGCGCGGCGGTACTCCGGGAACCTGGAGACCGCGATCTCGTAGGCCGCGACCGCCTCTTCCAGACGCTCGGCCTGCAGCAGCAGGTTGCCCGCGGTGAAGTCGAACGCAGCGCTCGCGTCGGCGCCGCGCAGCGCGTTCACCACCTTCAGCGCGACCAGCGGCTCGCCCTCCTCGACGAGTTCGAGCGCCTGCTTCAGCGCGAGCGCCTCCTCCCGCGTGAGAGGCGGCTCCTGGTCCTGCGACACGGGCCGCGCCTTCGGCTCGCCGAGCAGCGGGTTGGCCACGCCGACCGTCGCGTCCGCGAAGCCGGGGTCCACGGGCTGAGCTTCGATGCGTTCCACCCGCTCACTCGCCGGCTCGGGCGCGGCGTGGCTCGGCAAGCAGGGCAAGAGCGCCAGCCCGACGGCGAGCAGCGCGCCGCGACGCAGGCGCGGCGCGGTTCCAGGACTTCGGTGCTCCATGATCTTCTGGATCCTCCGACTGAGGGGTTGCAGGGCATGGGCCCCCGTCGCGAAGCGCGGGAGGGGCCGGGAAGCCGTCCGGGTCAGGAGTTCCGCCGTCTTGATCAGGGCCTCGGCGTAGGGCCGGGGGTTGCCGTCGAGCGCGCGCACCACGTGGCCGTCGCAGCACGCCTCTTCGCTGAAGCGCAGCTCGCGGCGGAACCACCACACGGGCGGCAGCCACCACCAGACGCACAGCGCGAGCGTCTCGGGGAGCCGCACCCAGTGGTCGCGGCGCGCGAAGTGCGCCAGCTCGTGCAGCAGCACGCTCTCGCGCTCGACGGGGCTCAGCGCGTCGAGCAGCTCGGCGGGGAAGAGCAGCCGCACGCGACCGAGCGGCCACAGGGCGGGCGTGATCGGTGCATCGACGACGAGCACGGCGGGGAGGCGCGCGAGATCGAGGCGCTTCGCGAGCGAGCGCACCTCGCGCTCGAGGGCTGCGTCCTTCCGCCCGTTCGCTCTCAGGAACCGCTGGAAGCGAGCGCAGCGATAGGCGACGAGCAGGAGCCCGGCGAGGCTCGACAGCGCCCACGCTACGAACCACCAGCTCAGGCCTGCCGAGCCGCCCTCCCCGGCGTGGTCGAGTGCACCGAGCGACGCCGCGTCGTCGAACGCGAGCGCGCCCGCACCGAGCGGCGCATCACCGAGCGCAAGCTCGCCGAGCCCGTCCGCGTCGGTGGCGACCGCCGCCGGCTCCGGCGCGCTCGCCGGCAGCAGCGGCACCTCGACGAACGGCGGCACGACCAGCTTGAGCAGCACGAGCAGCCACAGGAGGTGCTCGAGCTCGGGACGCTTCACGAAGCGGCGCGCCGCGAGCGCCGCCGCGACGAGCGCCACGAGCCCCGCCACGTGCAGCAAGGTCCAGCTCACCATCACGACTCCTCTCCCTCGCGCTCTCCTTCGAGCTCGTCCAGCAGCGCGCGCAGCTGCGCGATGTCCGCGTCCGCGAGCCCGCTCTTCCCGACCAGCGTCGTCAAGAGCGGCGCCATCGAGCCCTCGCAGAGCGTGTCCGCTACATCGCGCAGCCGGTTCGCGATCAGCCTCGCGCGGTCGACCTTCGCCGAGAAGCGGTGCGGCACCTGGCTGCGCTCGCGCCGCACGAAGCCCTTCGCCTCCAGCCGCTCGAGCAGCTTCTGCACGGTCGCGTAGTGCGCCGCCGTGCCGCCGGGGTAGAGGCGGTCGGCGATCGCCCGGATCGGCACGGCCTCCCCCTCCCAGAGGATCTCGAGGACGGCGAGCTCGGCTTCGGTGACGTGGGCGGGCGGGTTCGGCATGGGTCTCTCGAGGTCGGTGGCGGTGCGCCGGCGCGCGGCACTCAGGCAACGCGTCTGACCCTAAGACAGATCGTCTGAGAGCGCTACGGGCCTCGAGTGAAGATCGCGAGAGGACGCATCGCCAGGTGCCCCGCCTGGGCCCTAAAGCCCTTTATCCTAGACGCTTGTGAACACGTCCCGGGCTCGATCAGCGCTCCGCCGGCACCCAGATCGCGGCGTCGACGTCGCCGAGGGGTTCGGCGCGCCCCTCCGCGAAGCGCGCGCCCATCCAGGCGCAGACCAGCGCGTCGAGCGCGTCCTCGAACGGCTTGAGGCCGGCCAGCGTCGTCACGCCCGCGACTTCGGCCAGCTGGAACGGCAGCGGCCCGAGCTGCGTCTCGAGCGCGGCCGCGATCCGCGCGAACACCTCGCGCAGCCGCGCGACGCGCTCGCCGACGCTCGTCCCCGGCCAGTAGCGCAGCGCGCGCGACGCCTTGTACGGAAGCCGCTTCGTCGCGTCGCAGAGCGTGAGCAACGCGACGTGCGGATAGACCTCGAGCAGCGCGCCGCTCCGACCGAGCTCGTGCTCACCCGTCGCGAGCCCGAAGCCCAGCTCGGCGAAGCCGTCGCGCCACGCCGCCGCGCGCGGCCCCGGCCGCTCGGGCGTCGGCGAGTGCGTCGAGCAGTGCGCGGCGCCGTAGCGGCGGCTGACCGCGTCGTCCGCCTCGCGCCGCGCGTCGCAGGGGCCGCGGGCCAGCGGCATGTCGACCGCGACGACCTCGATCCGCGCCGCCTCGCTCGCGAGCAGCGCCCGGCAGGCGCCGAGGAGCTCCGCGAGCGGCGGCTCCCCGGCCTGCGCGCGCCGCTTCCAGTCGACGGACTCGCCGCGGGCCAGCCCGACGAAGCTCGCCAGGCTCGGCGCGGCGCCGATCGCCCGCCACCCGCCGGAGCCCTCCGCGATAAGGGCGATGCCCGACGGCTGGGTGGACGTCCAGGCCGCGTCGATGCCGAGGACGGCGCGCGTCATGCCGGGCTCCGTTCCATCAGCGAGCGCGCGTCGCGCGCTCGATCACCGGCTGGCACATCGGACACAGGTACAGCCGCCGGCTGCCGACCTCGAGCTTGCGGATCACGGTCTGACAGCGGCGACAGCGCTTGCCCGCCCGGGCGAACACGGCGTGGCGGTACTGGCGCCGCGGCTCCCCCGCGTCCTTCGCGCGCTTCACGAAGTCCGCCAGCTCGGTCAGGCCCGCTGTGCGATAGGAGCGCCGCGTGACTTCGCGGATCGCGCGCGCCAGCGCAGCGATCTGTCCGTCGTCGAGGTCCTTCGGCCGCGCCTCGGGCCGCAGCCCCGTGAAGAACAGAATCTCGCTGCGCAGGTAGTTGCCGAGCCCCGCGACGAAGCCCTGGTCGAGCAAGAGGCCGCCGAGCGCGCGGCCGTGGAAGCGTTTCTCGCGCAGCCGGGCGCGCAGGAGCTTGGGCGTCGTATCCGCCGCGAGCACGTCGGGACCGATGCGCGCGAGGAACGGCTGCTCCCCGAGCTCGGACTCGTCGAGCACCTCGATCTCGGATGCGCTGTAGAGCAGCGCCCAGCGCTCCTCCGTCTCGATCGCGACGCGCAGCGTCCGGTTCGTGCGCGGCGGCCTACCCGGCTTGCAGACGTACCACTTCCCGTAGAGCTGGTTGTGCGAGTACAGCACCCGGCCGCCCTCGAAGCGCGTGAGCAGCGCCTTGCCGCGGGGCTCCACGGACTCGACCGT
>CAYGST010000443.1:0-4573 GCA_964352415.1 uncultured Planctomycetaceae bacterium
AGACCACCTGCCTGATCGCCCTGGCGGCGGCCCCCCTGGCCGCCGGAGACGCGACGGACGCCCTCGCCGCGAACGAGACTCCCGGCGTTCACGCCGCCTTCCTCCCGACTGCCGGCCCCGCTGCCGTCGTCGAGGGGAAGGAGAAGTTCGAGCCGATCGAGTTCAAGACCTCGGACAAGCACGTGGTGCACGCCGAGTTCTACGCGCCCAAGAAGAAGGGGCGCGCCCCCGCCGTCCTGCTGGTGCACGACGCCGGGAGCAACGCCAAGCACCTGAACAGCGTCGCGGAGGCGCTACAGCGCAAGGGCTTCGCCGTCCTGGTCCCGGACCTGCGCGGCCACGGCGCCAGCGTCAGCGAAGCCTGCGACTGGACCAAGACCGAGACCGTCGAGGACAAGGCACAGACCTGGACCTTCGCGATGCGCGACCTCGAGGCGTCCACGGACTGGTTGCGCCACCACGACAGCGTTCACAACTCGAACCTGAGCGTCGTCGGCGTCGGCGCCGGCTCGGTGCTGGCCGCCCGCTACGCCGTGCGCGACGAGAACGCGCGCGCCGTCGCGCTGATTGCCCCCGAGTCCGAGGCCTTCGGCTTCAACATGATGAAGGACATCATCGAGCTCGGCGGACTGCCGGTGATGATCATGGCCACGAACGATCACGAGAAGGAGGCCACGCGCATCCAGTCCGCGTCGGCCAAGGCCAACGACGGGTTCGAGTACGTCTCCTTCCAGCGCCTGAAGCCCAAGGACGAGAACGACGTGTTCAGTGACAAACGCCTGAACACGGAGCTGACCAAGTTCCTGGAAGAGCAGGCGATGCCGAAGCGCTAGCTCCCAGACGTGCGTTGAACGATGCGGCGCCCGCCGGAGGAGACTCCGGCGGGCGCCGCTCTTTCGTTGCGTGGGTGGCGCGCTCGAGTCGCGACGTCCGGAGCGCGGCCCGTGGCGGCTACGAACCGCGCTGGACCTCGGGGTCGACCTCACGAGCCGGCGCCGCGGCGGAGCGCTCGCCCTGTCGCTTCGCGCGCTGCGCGGCGTCCCAGCGACGCGCGGTCGCCGAGTTGAGCTCCCGGTAGCGCACGCGGATCGCCCGGAAGTACCCGAACAGGCAATACGCGAAGCCGATCGCGACAAGCGCCATCGGGATCCACCACGGCCCCCCGCTGGCCACGAGCAGGCGCAGGCTCACCGCTGCCGGCAGCAGGAGTCCGTAGTAGGCGCGCGTCAGCCTTCGGCGCTTCCGGCGCCTCTCCCCCTCGTCCTCGACCAGGCGCCATCCCGCGGAGAAGTGGATCGGGAGCACCAGCGCAGCGGCCCAGACCAGCGCTTCGCCGAGGCCGCCGGCGACCCGGGTCCAGCCCGCCGTTCCGCCGAAGCCCCAGGCCAGCGCGAGGAGCGCTCCCGCCACGACCAGCGCCTGTCCCGCGAGGACACCGATCCTGGAGCGCATGCGCTGGCCGAAGGCCCACAGGAGTCCGCCCCAACCTGCGGGCACGCACGCGAACACCGCCCGGGACTCCTCGTGCAGCAGTTGCGGGATGAGGTGGAGCGTGGGGAGGAACAGAAGGTAGAGATAGAAGTCCTGCAGGGCCGAAGCGATGCGTTCGTCCTCACTCATCGAAGCGCGGTGCGCGCGCCACAGGTCGCGATCGCGGCGCAGGCGTCCGCTCGCGACGTAGCGCCAGAGCTGCCGCGCGAGGGCGAACGCGGTGCCAACGGCGAGGAACAGGCCGACGCCGATCAGGATCCGGATCACGAGCTGCTTGCGCGCTTCCTTCGCTCCGGACTTCGCTAGCGGAAACGGGCCGGCCAATGGACTCATGAGCGCCACGGATCTACCGACGCTCTCGGCGGCCTCGGGCGGTGCCACGGGTCCCGAGGGCGCCAGCGCCGCGGCGTGGGGCCGCGACGACATCGCCCCCTCGGACTCCGCGTTGGGCCGGTTGGGTTCTGGCGCTTCAGAGGCGCTCGCCCCCACCTGGGCGGCCAGGAGCAGCAGCGCGACGGCCACGCCCAACGGGAGTCCCGCGAGGACGCTGCGTGCGAGGCGGACGGGGTCGAGGGCGAGCAGGTGCGGGGTCCAGCGAGCCCGGCCAGCCGCCGGGCCTCCCCAGTCTATGAACCCGCCCGTGATCCCGCGCGATTCGGAACCCGGCGCGGTTGGATCCGGTACCGACAGGTGCTTCAATCCGTCTCCTTCGGCGGCCCCACCGCCAGGACGCGACCCGTGACCCTCCCCCACGACGACCTCTACGGGCTCGAGCCCGAAGCCGAGCCCTCGCCCGACGAGGTGCGCGGGGCGTTCGATGGAGGTGAGAGGACCGAAGGCGTCGAGGTCGATGCCGCGGAGCTTTGGGGCGACGAGGCCAGCACGGCCGTCGCCGAGAGCCCGAGCGCTCCCGCGCCCGTCGCGCCGAGTCCGCCCGCCGACCCCGAAGCGCTCTTCGCCGAGGCCTCGGAGGCGGTGCGCCGGCACTTCGGCTTCGAGAGCCTGCGACCGCTTCAGGACCGCGCCATCCGCGCAGGTCTCGAGCGCCGTGACGCGCTGGTCGTCATGCCGACCGGCGGCGGAAAGAGCCTCTGCTTCCAGGCGCCCGCGCTGGTGCAGCCGGGCCTCGTCGTCGTCGTGTCCCCGCTCATCGCGCTGATGAAGGACCAGGTCGACGGCCTGCTCGCGAACGGCGTCGCCGCGGGCATGCTCTGCTCCGCGCAGACCTCCGAAGGGCGCCGCGAGGTGTACCAAGCGCTCGAGGAGGGTCGCCTCGACCTGCTCTACGTCGCGCCCGAGCGCCTCGCGATGGACGGCTTCTTCGAGAAGCTCGAAGCCTTCGGCATCGCGTCGCTGGCGGTCGATGAGGCCCACTGCATCAGCCATTGGGGCCACGACTTCCGGCCCGAGTACCGGCAGATCGGCGAGCTGCGCGCGCGCCGCCCCGAGCTGCCGATCCAGGCCTTCACCGCGACGGCGACGCCGTCGGTGCAGCGCGACATCTGCCAGCAGCTCGGGCTGCGCGATCCCGAGCTCCTGATCGGAGACTTCGACCGCCCGAACCTGACCTACCGAGTGAAGCCGCGGCGTAGCCTCGTCGCGCAGGCGATGGAGGTGATCCAGCGCCACGAGGGCGAGGCCGGGATCGTCTACTGCCTCTCCCGCAAGGACGTCGAGAAGAACGCCGCGGGGCTCTCCGCGGAGGGTGTGCGCTGCGAGCCCTACCACGCCGGAATGACCGCGGAGCGACGCAACGAGGTGCAGGACGCCTTCCAGTCCGAACGCATCGACGTCGTCGTCGCGACCGTCGCGTTCGGCATGGGCATCGACCGCACCGACGTGCGCTTCGTGATCCACGGCAGCCTGCCGAAGGGCGTCGAGCAGTACAGCCAGGAGACGGGACGCGCCGGGCGCGATGGCTTGCCCGCCGAGTGCGTGCTCTTTCACTCCGGGAGCGACTACCACAACTGGAAGCACCTGATGGAGCGCTCCACCCAGGAGGCGCTCGATCGCGGCATCGCCGCGGCCAAGGACGAGCAGGACGCGGCGCTGCAGCGCCTGGGCCACATCTACGGCTTCGCGACGGGCGCCGTCTGCCGCCACGTCTTCCTGCTCGAGTACTTCGGCCAGCGGCCGGGCGAGGCGCTGCGCGAGAAGGGCTGCGGCGCCTGCGACGTCTGCCTGGGCGAGCTCGGCAAGGTCGAGGGCGGCCAGGTCGTCGCGCAGAAGATCCTCTCGTGCATCGTGCGCTGCGACCAGCGCTATGGCGCGGCCCACGTCACGGACGTGCTGCGCGGCGCGGACACGGCGCGCATTCGCCAGTGCGGGCACCAGACGCTGTCCACCTACGGACTGCTCAAGGGCCACACGGTCTCCGAGGTGCGCGGCTGGATCGAGCAGCTGAACGGGCTCGGCCTCGTCGCCACGACCGCCGGCAACTACCCGACGCTCTACCTGACTCGCAAGGGCGTCGAGGTGCTCAAGGGCGAGGAGCAGATCGAGCTGTTCGTGACGCACTCCGTCCAGCGCGACGCGCGCAAGCGCAAGAAGGCAGCGGTCAGCGCCGCGCTCGACTCGGGGCTCGAACCCGACGAGGCGCTGTTCGAGGTGCTGCGCGATTTCCGTCGCGAGCTCGCGCGCGAACGCGGCGTGCCGCCGTACCTCATCTTCAACGACCGCACCCTCGCGCTGATGGCCGCGACCAAGCCCGCCAGCGAGGCCGCTCTGCTCGATCTGAAGGGCGTGGGCGAGAAGAAGGCGGCCGACCTCGGCCCGCTGTTCCTCGCCAAGATCGCCGAGTTCGGGGAATCTGCCGACGCAGGCGTCCCGAAGCCCGAGTGAGCCGTGCGGGCCCGCGTCACGCGCCGGTCAGCCTTCCGTAACGGGCCGCTTCCTCCGCTCTGAACGGGGCACACTCCGCGCTCCGCTCGGGACCCTTGTCATCGCTCCGCCAGGGGCTTCGATTCCTCAACCACAGCAGTTCCCATGAAGATCCTGCCCCTCGCCGGCGGCTTCGCGCTCGCCGCCGCCCTCGTCACGCTCACCGTCCGTCCCACCGAGGCCGAGCCGCTCGCTCCTCAGC
>CAYGST010000444.1:0-4571 GCA_964352415.1 uncultured Planctomycetaceae bacterium
GGCGCCGGCTTCGGTCGCGGCGTCTCCCGTCGAAGCGGGCTCCGCGCCGGCAGGTCCCTTGCGGCTCGCGTGCATCGCGCCACTTTGAACACGGCGCTGGCCAAGTCAATGGCGCGGCGCGCTTCGCATCGCGGAGCCTTCGTGACTCCGTCGAGGTTCGCTCGCGGTGTTCGGCCCGAGCTCGGCGTCAGGCCGCCGTCTGCACGATCAGGCGCGCGCGCTGCAGCTCGGCCATCAAGCTGTCCTCGAGCGCGGCGAGCCGCGCCTGGGTCAAGCCGGTCAGGCCGAGCGCCTTGTCCGAGAGCTGGTAGGCGAGCCCGTCGAGGCCTTCGCCGAGGGCGACCGCGTGGGTCATGGCCTCGCCGAGGTGGGTGATGGCCGCGAGCTGCGGATCGACGGCGGCGCGCTCGGGGGCGTGGTGGTGCTCGACCGCGTCGACGAGCGCTTCGGGGAAGTTCCAGCGGCGCATCATGCGGCCGGCGATCTGTCCGTGGTCGAGGCCGACGGCGGCGCGCTCGGCCTCGAGCATGTCGACGCCGGCGGAGCGGTAGGCCTGGATCTCGTCACGCAGCTCCTCGAGGTGCGCGTCGAGAACGAGGTGACCGAAATTGCAGAGCAGCCCCGCGGTGTAGGCGACGTTGCGGTCGACCTCGCCGTGGATCGTGGCCAGGTGGCTCGCCGAGAGCGCGTTCATGACCGAGCGTTCCCAGAGCCGGCGCGCGCGCGCCGGTGTGATCGATGAGTTGCCCTCGAAGGCGCGCTCGACGCAGGTCGTCAGGACGAGGTGCACGAGCGCCTGGGAGCCGAGCCGGTTGCCCGCCTCCTGCAGCGAGGCGACCTGGCGCTGGAAGCCGTAGTAGGCCGAGTTGCAGAGTTTGAGCACGCGCGCGGTCAGGGCCGCGTCGGTCTGCAGGACCTCGACCAGGTCGTTCGGAAGAACGGCGGGCTCGCGCGAGAGCTGGACCACCCGCAGCGCGACCGGAGGCCACGGCCGGAGATGGCGGATCTCGTCCACGATGGTCTTCATGCGGGTGATGCTCATCGCCGTTCCGTCTCTCTCTCCAACTCTCCCTCCAACGCCGGACGAGCCCCCGGGTGAGGCTCTGCGGGGTCTCCGTCGGCCGTCCGCCGAGCTGGTCTTGATGCGCAGCAGGCGGAATTCGAACGGCGACTCTTTACAGCCCATAGGAAGTCGCATATTGTCGGTGCGACGAGCCGACTCGCCTGCGTGCGGTCCCTCACGATCGTTCTTTGCCCGCCCCGTTCGTGGTCCCCTCCGGCGCTCTGCCGGAGTGACGACCGTGGCAGGCATGGCTGAGCTCGTCGCTTCGAATCCTCACGAGGGTTCGTTCCGGTCGCCTGCGGTGGGGACCACGACGACGCGCAGCGCGCGGTGGTCGACTCGCTCTGAGGACCCGTCCCTGCCCCAGGGAGGGGAGAGTGTGATGTGCCCCAGGGAATCCCTCGGGCACCCTTCAACGGAGGCTTCGGCCTCCGTCGCCAAACAGGAGGGCGCGCAGGGCTTCGGCCGGGCGCGCCCTCCGCTCCATCTACGGGACCCGAACAGGGGAGTGGTGGGCCTGCGGCCAGCTTTCGGATAGCGTGCTCACGGAGGTTCGTTCCATGGCAGGACATCGCAGGCTCTTCGTGTTCGCGCTCGCCGCGAGCGTTTCCGCGGTCCCCGGCTTCGCGCAGGACGCGCGCCCGGAGACGGCAAGGCAAGGTCCGTTCGCTCGTTCGGAGGCCACGCCGGCCTTCGCCCGGAACCGCGCGGCGGGCTTCGTTGAGAACGTCGGGCAGTGGCCCGCCGAGGTTCGCTTCCTGCGCGGTGGCGCGGCGGGGGCGGCCTGGATCACGGAGGCGGGTCTCGTGCTCGACCGGCGCGCGAGCGCTGCCGAGACCGGGGGGGCCGCGCGCGCCTGCGCCGTCGAGATCGCCGTGGAGAACGGCGCCGAGGCGCCGGCCTTCGCGGGCGAAGCCCTGCAACCCGGCCTGCGCAACTACCTCTTCGGAGCGGACCCCGCCGACTGGCACACGGGCGCGCAGGCCTACGAGCGCGTGCGCGTCGCGGGCGCCTGGCCCGGCATCGACCTCGTCTGGCGCGCGTCGCGCGCGGGCGACGGCCTGCTCGAGTACGACCTCGAGCTCGCGCCGGGGGCCGACCTGGACGCCGCGCGCCTGCGCGTCGACGGCGCGCTCGGACTGGCGCTGGATGGCGCCGGCCGCCTCCTGCTCGAGACGAGCCTCGGTCCGCTCGTGCAAACCGCGCCGGTGGCCTGGTGCGTCGGGCCGGACGGCGCGCAGACGCCGTACCCGTGCCGCTTTCGGCTGCTCGACGACGACACCTTCGGCTTCGAGGGCCCGCCCGTGCCCGCGGGCAGCGCGCGCGTCATCGACCCGGGCGTCAAGTGGGGCACCTACCTCGGCGACGTCGACATGGACCTCGTCACCGCGGTCGCGAGCGCGGCGAACGGCGATGCGGTCTACACGGGCACGACGCTCTCCGCGATGTTTCCGCACACGCGCGGGAGCTACGACCTCACGAACGCCGGCGCCTACGACGCCTTCGTCACGCGCCTCACCGAGGACATCGGCTGGCTCAAGTTCTCGACCTTCCTTGGCGGGACGGGCGCGGACCGCGGCGAAGGGCTCGAGCTCCTCCCGAACGGCGACGTGTGGGTCGGCGGCTCGACGGCCTCGAGTGACTTCCCGGTGACCGCGGGCGCCCACGACACGACCCACGGCGGCGGCTGGGACGGCTTCGCGGCGCGGCTCTCCGACGATGGTGGTCTGCTGCTGGCGAGCACCTTCCTCGGCGGCGTGGCCGATGACTTCGTGCGCGACCTCGCGCTCGACGCGCAGGCGCGACCCGTGCTGTGCGGGCGCACGGGCTCGTCCGCGTTTCCGATCGTCGGTGGTGGCTACGACTCGACCTTCGGCGGCGGCGTGTTCGGCGGCGGCGACGCCTTCGTCGCGCGCCTCGACGCGAACGGCGCCACGCTGCTCGCGAGCACCTTCCTCGGTGGCGTGGCCAACGACGGCGCCAACCGCCTCGCGATCGACGCGGACGGCAGCGTGGTCGCCGTCGGCTGGACCGGGTCCTCGAACTTCCCCGTGACCTTCAACGCGCTGGATTCGACGCTCAGCGGGAGCGGCACGCTGCAGGACGCTTTCGTCAGCCGGCTCTCGGCCGGACTCGACCAGCTGCAGTGGTCGACCTTCTTCGGCGGCAGTGCGCGCGAGGACGGCCTCGGCGTGGCGCTCGCCGCGAACGGCGACGTGTGGCTCGTGGGCGAGACGCAGTCGTCGGACCTGCCCCTCGGGCCGAACCCCGTCCAGTCGCAGAGCACGACCCTGGGCGACGGCTTCTTCGCGCGCATCGACGCGGGGGGCTCGACGGTCCTGGCCGGGAGCTACCTCGGCGGCGATGACCGCGACGAGCTGCGCGCGGTGTTCGCCACGCCCTCGGACGGCGCGATCGTCGTCGGGGGCAGCGCCTCGAGCGACTTCCCCGTGTCGCCCTGGGCCTACGACAAGACCCAGAACAGCCTGGCCTTCAGCAGTTCACGGGACGTGGTCATCGTCGAGCTCGACCCCGCGGGGCAGATCGAGTACGCGAGCTACCTCGGCGGCATCGAGGACGAGCGCGCCTTCGACGCCTGCTCCGACGGGAGCGGAGGGCTGCTCCTGTGCGGCGAGACGAACTCCTACAACTTCCCGTCCTGGGGCGGCTACGACCCGTACTACGACTACTCGCTCCTGCCCGACGGCTTCGCGCTGCGCTTCACGCTCGAGCGCTATCCGTTCCTCTACGGCACGCCGAAGATCAACTCGAACGGGAGCTGGGCCTTCGTCAGCTACTCGGGCTTCCCGAGCGCCTCGAGTGGCGGCTTCACGCTCTATGGCGACGGCGCGAGCGCGAACTCGATCGCGCTGTTCTTCTGGTCGTCGACGCCGGGGCTGCAGCCCTTCGCGGGCGGCCAGATCTACCTCTCGCCGCCGTTCCACCGCACGCCGGTGCAGAGCGTCGGCTGGCTCGGCTCGTCCGCGCTGCAGGTGCCGATCGACGCGAGCATGATCGGCACGCGCCGCTACTACCAGCTCTGGTACGCCGATCCGAACGACCCGTTCGGCGTGGGCCTCAGCCAGGGGCTCGAGGTGCTGTTCTATCCGTGATGGACCGAGCGCTCGGGTGCGTGTTCCCGGTGACCCGGGCTAAGCGGTGGGGTAGGTCGCGACCATGAGCCCTGCCCTTCGCCGCCTCTGTCTCTCGCTCTTGCTCTTGCTCGGCGCGCTCGTCGCGCCCTGCATCGGCGCACCTGCGCTCGCCCAGGTGCAGGGTCCGCCGACGCTGGCGGAGAGCCAGCAGATCCGCGTCACGCTGGGCGAGCCCCTCGTCCTCGATACGGATTGGGGTCCGGCGCTGCACGTCGGCGCGCCGATCCGCGGCCGGCTCGACTGCCTGCCCCTCGAGAACGGTGGCGTCGCCATCACCCAGGCGAACGGCGGCGTGCACGTGCTCTGGCCGGACTGGTCCCTCGAGCGGCTCGGTCCAGAGCCCTCCACGGGAG
>CAYGST010000445.1:0-4568 GCA_964352415.1 uncultured Planctomycetaceae bacterium
ACCCCTGACCTCTTGAATGCCATTCAAGCGCTCTACCAACTGAGCTAATCCCCCGTTCGAGCGACGAGCGCTCGATGTTCGGGTGCGTTTCGGACCCCACCAGGTCCGGATGCAAAGAGCCGCACTGGAGGGTCTCTCCGGCGCAGGGGGAAGGAGAATGCCGCCGCAGGGGTCTGGAGTCAACCTCCGGCGGGGCCACTTTTTGGGGCGCGGGGCCTGTGCGCGCGGGCTTCGGGCGTGGCTGACGTCGAGCGCAGGCGCGGTCTCGCGCGCCGCGCTGTCCGGCGTCGCGCGGGCTCCCTACAATCCCGCGCTTCGCCACGCGCCTCGGCGTGGCGCCCTTCCGACCGCCCCGAAAGCCCGCAACGGGAGATCCGGACCGTGAGCCAATCCTACGACGCGAAAGAGATCGAAGAGCGCTGGCAGTCCGAGTGGGCCGCCCAGGGGACCTACCGGACCCCGAACCCCGGCGACGCCGACTTCGACCCCTCCAAGCCGAAGTACTACATCCTCGACATGTTCCCGTATCCCTCCGGGGCCGGGCTGCACGTCGGGCACCCGATGGGCTACCTCGGGACGGACATCATCGCGCGCCGCAAGCGCATGGAGGGGCACAACGTGCTCCACCCGATGGGCTACGACGCCTTCGGCCTGCCGGCGGAGCAGTACGCGATCAGCACGGGCCAGCACCCGGCGGCGACGACCGAGAAGAACATCGCGACCTTCCGCCGCCAGCTGCAGGCGATCGCGCTGTCGTACGACTGGGATCGGGAGTTCTCCACCTCCGACCCGCGCTACTACCGCTGGACCCAGTGGATCTTCGCGCGCCTGTTCGACCGCGATCTGGCCTACCAGTCCGAGGTCGCGGTGTGGTGGTGCGAGGAGCTGAAGACGGTGCTCGCGAACGAGGAGGTCATCAACGGCCGCTCGGAGCGCGGCGATCATCCGTGCGAGCGGCGGCCCCTGAAGCAGTGGATGCTGCGCATCACGGCCTACGCCGATCGCTTGATCGACGACCTCGATCTCGTCGACTGGCCGGAGTCGGTCAAGACGATGCAGCGCGAGTGGATCGGCCGCTCCGAGGGCGCGGAGGTCGACTTCGTGGTCGAGGGACTCGATGAGCGCCTGACCGTGTTCACGACGCGGCCCGACACGCTGTTCGGCGCGACCTTCATGGTGGTGGCGCCCGAACACCCGCTGATGGCGCAGCTCGTCTCCAAGGCGCAGGGCGGAGAGGTCGATGCTTACGTCAAGCAGGCGGCAACGAAGTCGGATCTGGAGCGAACGGACCTCGCCAAGGGCAAGACGGGGGTCTTCACGGGCGCCTACGCCATCAACCCGGCCTACGACGCGGGCGACGCGCGCTCGCGCATCCCGATCTGGGTCGCGGACTACGTGCTGGCCACCTACGGCAGCGGCGCGATCATGGCCGTACCCGGCCAGGACGGCCGCGACTGGGAGTTCGCCGAGACCTTCGACCTCCCGATCCTGCGCACCGTTCAGCCAAGCGAGGGCCACGACGAGTCGACGGCCTTCACGGGCGACGGACCCGCGATCAACTCGGGCTTCCTCGACGGCCTCGGCGTCGTCGAAGCCAAGGCCGCGATGATCCGCCACCTCGTCGAGCACGGCCTCGGCCGTCCGAAGACGAACTACCGTCTGCGCGACTGGCTGTTCAGCCGCCAGCGCTACTGGGGCGAGCCCTTCCCGATCCTGCACGCAGAAGACGGCTCGCTGAAGCGCGTCCCGGACGAGCACCTGCCGGTCGAGCTGCCGGAGATGGAGGACTTCTCCCCGAGCTCCGACGGCTCGGCGCCGCTGGCGCGCGCGCAGGACTGGGTCGCGACGACCGACCCCGAGACCGGGGCGCCCGCGACGCGCAACACCGACACGATGCCGGGCTGGGCGGGCTCGTGCTGGTACTACCTGCGCTTCATGGACCCGACCAACGACGAGGCGCCGTTCTCGAAGGAGGCCGAGGGCTACTGGGGCATGGTCGATCTCTACGTCGGCGGCACCGAGCACGCCGTGCTGCACCTCCTGTACGCGCGCTTCTGGCACAAGGTGCTCTACGACCTGAAGCTCGTCTCGCACCCCGAACCGTTCCAGCGCCTGTTCAACCAGGGGATGCTCACGGCCTACGCCTACAAGGACTCGACCGGGCGCCTGACGCCCGCGGACGAGACGGAGGAGCAGGACGGCCAGGTCGTCTCGAAGGCGACGGGCGAGCGGCTGGAGCAGGTCATCGCGAAGATGTCCAAGTCGCTCAAGAACGTGGTCAATCCCGACAGCGTGATCGAGGAGTACGGCTGCGACACCTTCCGGCTGTACGAGATGTTCATGGGCCCGCTCTCGGAGTCGAAGCCGTGGAACCCCCGCGACGTCCCCGGCTGCCGGCGCTTCCTCGAGCGCCTGTGGCGGCTCTACGTCGACGATGCGAGCGACGCGCCGGTGCGGCCGAACCTCGCCGCCGACGCGGCCGGCGAGCCCGAAGGCGAGTCGCTGGTCCTGGAGCGCGAGCTGGCGCAGGCGCTCAAGCGCGTCGACGACTCGTTCAAGCAGTTCAACTTCAACACGGCGATCGCCGGGATGATGAGCTTCCTGAACGAGGCCCAGAAGCGCTCGGAGTCGTTCACTCGCAGCCAGGCCACGCGCCTGGTGCAGGTGCTCGCGCCGTTCGCTCCCCACCTTGCCGAGGAGCTCTGGAGCCGCCTCGGCGGCGAGGGCTCGGTGCACCTCTCCAGCTGGCCCGAGGCCGAGGAGCGCTACCTCGTCCAGGACGAGTTCGAGCTCGTCGTGCAGGTGCTCGGCAAGCTGCGCGCCAAGGTGCCGGCCTCGAAGTCGGCCTCGAACGAGGACCTCGTGGCGCTGGCGCGCGAGGCCGTCGCCGAGCACCTCGAGGGCAAGCGGGTCGTGAAGGAGATCGTCGTCCCCGGGCGACTGGTCAACTTCGTGGCCAAGTAGGAGGAGCCTCCTCCGCGCGGCGCAGGCCGGGGCGTCTTCCGCGCTCCGGCCTAGCCGCCGCTCCCGCCAAGGCCGCGGGATCGCTACGCTGCTGGCATGGGTCATCTGGAACGGGAGGAGGCGCTCGCCGCGGCCCGCGGCCTCATCGAGCGCAGCGGCGCGGACGAGACCGAGGTCGCGATCGAATCGGTGAGCGAACGCTTCGTGCGCTTCGCGGACAGCGGTCCGACGCAGAGCGCGGACCGCGGGCGAGAGCGCGTCGCGATCCGCGCGCGGCTGCGGAGCGCGGACGGCTGGTCGGAGGGCAAGGCGACCTGCGACGGGCTCGGCGAGGCGCAGACCAGCGGAGCGCTCGCGCGGGCTCTCGAGCTCGCGCGCGTCGCAGCGCCGGACCCCGAGCTCGCCGCGCTCGAGGGCGCCTTCGACGGCATGGAGTCGGTCGGCGGTGATGCCGTCGACGCGACGACAGCGGCGCACCCCTTCGAGGCGAAGGCGGCCTGGGTCGAGGGCGCGCTCGGCGCCTGCAGCGCAGCGGGCCTGGTCCCGGCCGGTCTCGCCTCGACGTCGGCGACGGCGCAAACGCTCGTGAACTCCGCGGGCCGCGCCGTGCACGACGCGCGCTCGCGTGCGTCGCTCGCGCTGACGGCCAGCGCTCCGGGCTTCGTCACGGGCGCGGGCTTCGCGGACCAGATCACGCAGCGCGTCGACGAGCTCGACGCGGAGTCGGTCTTCCGGCGCGCGATCGAGAAGGCGCGTGGCTCGAACGAAGCGCGCTCGCTCGACCCCGGCGAGTACGCGGTCGTGCTCGAGCCGAACGCCGTAAGCTCGATCCTGCTGTTCGCGGGTTACCTGGGCTTCGGAGCCCAAGAGGTCGCCGAGGAGGCGTCCTTCCTCTGCGGGCGGGTGGGCAAGCCGCTGTTCCCGACCGCGCTGCACGTGGCGGACGACGCCGGCAACGACGTCTATCCGGGTTTCGCGTTCGACGGCGAGGGAACGCCGAAGCAGCGCGTCGACCTGCTGCATGGCGGGGCCCTGACCGGACCCGTGACGGACGCGCACTGGGCCAAGAAGCTCGGCTGCGCGAACACGGGGCACTCCCTGGCGAAGCCGAACACGGAGGGGCCCAAGGCTCGGAACCTCGTCGTCGCAGGCGGCAGCGAGAGCGTCGAGCAGCTGATCGCCGGCGTCCAGCGCGGCCTGCTCGTGACGCAGTTCCACTACACGAACCTGATCGATCCGCGCGAGATGCTGCTGACCGGGATGACGCGCAACGGCACCTTCCTGATCGAGGGCGGCGAAGTCATGGGGGCCGTCAAGAACCTGCGCTTCACCGACAGCCTCGTGAAGGCACTCGGGCGCGTCTCGGGCATCGGCGCCGCGCGCGAGGTCGCGGGCGCGCTCTTCTCCGGTGAGGTCGTCACGCCCGCGCTGCGGATCGACGGCTTTCGTTTCACCTCCACCAGCGACTTCTGATCATGGCGAACGACGAGATGCAGCTCGCGGAGCTGGCGGTGCGCGAGGCCGTCAAGCGCGGCGCCGACTACGCCGACGCGCGCGTCAACCACCTCTCCGTCGAGGACCTGGTCGTGCGCAACGGCCGGCTC
>CAYGST010000446.1:0-4549 GCA_964352415.1 uncultured Planctomycetaceae bacterium
TGTGCGCCTACAAGCACTTCTCCTACGACCCGCCGATCTGGCTGGACGAGGGGCTGGCGCACGCGATGGAGCAGGAGATCGATCCGACCTTCCACACGCTCGACGGTGAAGAGGGCTCGATGCCCGACAACCGCGGGCCGTCGGACTGGAACAAGGAGCTCGCCAAGCTGCACCGCAAGAAGCGCGTGACGACCTACGCCGGGCTCATGCGCATCCAGGCCTTCGGTGAGATGAGTCAGGACGACCACGTCAGCGCTTGCGGCCTCGTGCGCTTCCTCATCGACGAGAAGCCGGCCGAGTTCGCCGCGTTCCTGGGCGTGATCAAGGGTCAGCTAGACGACGAGGGCTATTCGGATGGCTCCGACCTGCGGGGTCTGCAGCGCAAGAGCCTGCGCGAGCTGTTCGGGTGGTCCCCGGCCGAGCTGGACGCCGCCTGGTTCGCCTGGATCGAGGCGCTCTAGTCGGAGCGAGGCGTGGGGGATCTCCCCACGGTCGTGTGCTGCCAGTCCCGGATCACCGGCCGTGAGCCGTGCGAGACAGGAAGGGGCGTTCCCGTGCTCGCTGTCGCACGTCCCGCGAGTGTGAACGTCCGGTGAGCGCTGGTTGCAGAGGACTCCACGGAAGTTGATCCATCGTTCACCGGACCTCCATCGAGCCACGTTGGAATCCTGATCGTGAATCCGCAGTGGACCGCGCGCGATCGGGAAACCCGCTCGCGCGTCCGCTGCGCCTAGCGCTGGCTCTTTCCGCTATGGCTCGTCGACCGACCCCGCTCGCATTTGGTGGTCGGTGCACAGCCGGACATCCAGATCCCGGAACCGAATCGACGGGGTCGCGGTCACGGCTGCTCGGTTCGAGCCTCTATCGCAGTGGTGGGTGTACGCGACTGAGTGCGCTCACTTCTATCGGGTTGGTAGCCCGTTGGGCGGTGACTCTCCGGAGTCACCGCCCTCTCTTCCTGTTCGCCGTGAGAGGTCTAACGAGCCTGAACCCGCTCTTCTTTCAGCGCCCCAGCTTGCGCAGCACTCTCTCGAGGCGAAGCCTGTCTGCCACGTCCAGCGCCTCCTCGGCTCGAGGCTCGGGCCGCCGGACGTGCAGGGTCGAGCGCGTCGGCTGGCCGACTCCGATCGCGGCCGTCAGCGTGGTCGGCTCGCCCCAATCCGTTTGCGGCACGACCGTCAGCTCGACGGTCCCCGGGGCGCTGAAGTACCAGATCACCGCGGGTCCGGGCTCGATCTCCGCAGCCGGTGTGCGGGCCTCGCGCTCGAGATCCCCGTCGAGGAAGACGGCTCCGTTCGGACCGATGGCGAGGGCGTCGCCTTCGGGCGCCGGGGGCCGGGCCGAGGTCGCGCGGAAGGCGTGCCGGCTCTGGAGTTCGGCGCCTCCCGAGACGACGGTGGGGGTCGCTCTCGCGGCCCAGTCCGGGCGCAGCGAGCGCCCGAGTTCATCCTCGATCCACAGCTCGACGGCGTAGCGGCGCGTCACGTCGATCGTGACCGTGCCGCCACCCGCGGGCACTGGCACCTTCCGATTCAGGCTCCCGAGCTCTCCGAGGTCGAGGGAGATCTGGCGTTCGCCGGCGGTCACCTGAAGGAGGAACGTCCCCTCGGTTCCGCCTCGGGGTGCGAGCACCAGCGGCGAGTTGCGCAGGCCGGAAGAACCCGTCGCCCACGGGGAGTAGCGCGCGCTGCGAGCAGCCGCGCACGGCGCGCCGTCCTCGAGGACTCGCAGCTCGACCCGCTCCAGTGCGGACAGGGAGAGGAGCGCGTAGCTCGGCTGATTGCGCACGATCGTGACCTGGAAGCGTTCGTTCGCCGGAGCCACGGTCAGCGTGTACTCACCGCACGGCAACTCTCCGGCGTCGAACGACCAGCGCCGCACGCCGTCGATCTCGCCCAGCGAGAGCATCGAGCTCAGCGGCATCTGCCCGCGGAAGATCCCCGAGATCTCGAACTCCGGGATGCGCGTGGTGGGCGCGATCTTCAGCCGCAGGTTCGAGTCCTCGGGGGCCGTGGGCCAGCGCGCGGCGGAGTGGATCTCCAGGGTGCCGGCCAGCGTGCCGAGGCCGCGCCGCTCGAAGAAGCTCCTCGGTGATCGCGCGGGGGCCGCGGAGGCGTCCGCGATGGGGACGCGTTCGGAGCTCGGCGAGGCGAGTCGTTGTGACTCGTGCGGCGCCGAGGGCTGCGGCGACGACGCCAACGGCCCGCTGCGGATCTGCGCCGCGTCGGGGGCCTCCGCCGGCACGAGCCCCGCGAACACCTCGGGGGGCGCCGCGCGCGTCGTGGCGAACCACGCGGCGCCCAGCATCGCCGCCGTGGCGGCGAGCCCGAGCGCAATGCGATGGCGGGGGAGTCCCATGACCTCCATTCCTATCCCACGACCGGCGATCGCGGTGAGGCGTGCACGACGCTTTTCCAATGGACGCGCGGCGGAGCCGCTCCGGAGCGACCCCGCCGCGCTGTTTCCCGGGCGCCGCGCCCGGCCTACTTCGTCCAGGAGAGCCCGAGGCCCTCGAGCGCTCCCGAGACGTTCGTGACGGGGTTGCCCCGGAAGTCGATGCGCACCTGCACGTAGCGGGCCCCGTCGAGCTGGTCGATGTCGGTCTTCCAGCTCGCGTCGCCGTTCAGGAACTGCGGCGCGCCGATGGCCGAGGGGAGCGGGTCCCCGTACGGATCGAGCGCCCCGGCGTCCGTGCGCACGTCGTTCGCCTGTCCGGGTTGGCTGCCGGGGACCAGCGTCGCGCCGCGGAACACCACGCTGACCGACGTCCCCGCGGGCGTCGTCGACTGCACGACGGACTGCGTGAAGTCCGCGAACGGAGTACGCGTGTCGAGCCAGATCGTGTGCACGCGGCTCGTGACCGTCGCGAGCTCGACCGCGCCCATGTAGGCCACGTTGTCGATGCCCATTGTCGGCATGTTGGTGCCGGGGTTGAAGCCGCCGGTGGCGACGACCTCGGTGTCGGGGTCCACCTGGACGATCCCGTTGCCGTCGAAGCCGCCCGCGGAGAAGGCCCGGAAGTTCGGACGCGCCGAGCTGTTCGCGGCGAGCGAGATGTCGAAGGCATTCAGGCCGAGCCCGACCGCGGTCGGGTAGCAGCGGAACTCCATCAGCAGGGGGAGGCCGATCGACGGAACGGCGCCGGCGGGGTAGTCCGTGCCGCTCGGAATGCCGAAGATCACGGACTCCTGCTGGAGCGGGACTCCCGCCCCGGACGCTCCGCCCAGGGCGGTCAGCGCCGTGTCCCGCCAGAGGTAGCTCGCGCCCTCGCCGGGCGCCACGCCCTCGTTCAGCGGGTACGGCAACAAGGACGCGCCGCTGGCGCCGACGTACAGGTCCGCCGGGCTGACCGTGTACCCGAGGGGCTTCGGGTGCACGACGTCGGCGCCGCCGGGGACGACGAAGTTGTTGTCGTACACCAGCTTCAGCCCGGATGCGGGGAACATCGGGAAGCCCGACATCGGACTGAGCACCTCGTCCGGCAGCCAGGCCGAGTGCGACAGCCCGATCTGGAACTCGGGGTAGACGTCGGCGACGACGTTGCCGCCGAGCGGCGCCCAGGAGAGCCCCTCGACGTCCACGTTCGTGAACGCCTCGTCCATTACCGCGAAGCCAAGGTCTGCGTAGCGCCAGACCTGATGCAGCTTCGCTCCCAGCGGGTTGAGCGGCGTCTGTACACCAGCGCTGAACGGCGTCATCACGCTGGGCAGCGGGTTGTTGCGGCTGACCTCCGCCTCGAAGCGCTGAACCGGCCGCGGCAGCAGTCGCCCGTTCGGCACGTCGTAGCTGAACTGCCCGCGCACCTCGGGGAAGCCGTCCCCGCCGATCTCGTCCGCCGTGTCGAAGCGCAGGACGAGGTTGCCGCTCTCGAGCGTCGGCGCGGCGGGGTCGAGGCGGAACTCCGTGGTGTCGAGCACGTCCGCGAGCGCGTTGCCCGCGAGGTCGCGGACCTCTGCGTCCACGCCGACGCGCACGAAGAACGTCTCGGCCGTGCCCTGGACGTGGGAGAACGGGGCGGACGCACTGAAGGCGGCCTCGCGTACCGTCGGCGAGATCTGCACGTCGCCGGCGACGCGCTGCAGGGGGCCGGGGGCGTTGGGCCCGTTGCCGATCGTGAACCCGTCGAACGCATCGAGCGTGGCGACGTCCATCGGCTCGTCGAAGCGCACGACGACCGTGGCGTTCGGGGACACCATGAGGTTCGGCGACGTGCCGGGCAGCGGGGAGTAGCCGACGAAGCAGTTCGGGTCGTCGGCGAGCGGGTCGAGGCGGTGCAGGACCTCGGCGATGCCCGAGCTCGGTCCGCCGGGTGCGCGGTCGACCTTGCGCACGCGCACGTCGAGCACGTCGGGGCCGACGAGGACGCCGGTGTCGGTCACGACGCCCCAGAACACGCCCTGGCGCAGGACGTCGCCGGTCGTCAGCGAAGCGGCGCAGGCCGGGTCCGCGTAGGTGACCTGCGGGACGTCGAAGACCTGCGGCAGGAACGGGTCGGGGACGATCCCGCCCATCAGGCTCACGCCAAACTCGCCGTAGGCGCGCGGCGGCG
>CAYGST010000447.1:0-4549 GCA_964352415.1 uncultured Planctomycetaceae bacterium
ACCCGACGATGTACGCCCATCCGGCGGTGCAGCGCAACCTCGCCCAGTGCCTCGAGGACGGCTGGCAGCTCGTGGAGCCCGTCGCCGGCCGCCTGGCCTGCGAAGAGGAAGGCCGCGGACGGCTGCCCGAGGTCCCCGAGCTCGTCACTCGGATCTCGGAGCTGCTCGGCTGATGGCGCGCCTCGAGCGCCGCGTCGTCGTCACCGCCGGTCCGACCCGCGAACACGTCGACCCCGTGCGTTACCTCTCGAACGAGTCGAGCGGGCGCATGGGCTTCGCGATCGCAGCCGCGGCGGCGCGCGCGGGATGCAGCGTGACCCTCGTCGCCGGTCCGGTGTCGCTCCCGACGCCCGACGGCGTGACGCGCGTCGACGTCGTTTCGGCGCGGGACATGCTCGCCGCGGTGCGCGCCGCCTTCGACGAGGCGGACGCGCTCTTCATGAGTGCAGCTGTATCGGATTGGAGACCCCGACGCAAGCTCGCCGGCAAGTGGCGAAAAAAGGACGATGGCAGCCGATCCGCTTCCTTGGAGTTGGTCCGCAATCCCGATATTCTCGCCTCGGTAGCGCGGCAGAAGGGCGACCGACTCGTGGTCGGTTTCGCCCTGGAGACCGGAGACGGGATCCGCCGAGCGAAGGCCAAGATGAGGCGCAAGGGAACCGACTACGTGGTGCTCAACGATGCATCGGCTCTGTCAGGTGAACGAGCGAGCGTGACCGTGCTGGGTGTGGATGGCAGTGTCCTGGAACTCCGGGACCGCACCAAGGACGAGATCGCGGAGGCCCTGGTGGGCCTCTCCCATCCGGCCTGACGACGTCAGGACACATCGCCGCGCAAGCGAGCGAGCGGAGGGGAACCAACCATGGCCCGACGGGGCGGCCAGAAGAAGAAGTCGAAGAAGAAGCAGCCGACGAGTCTCGTCGAACGTCTGCGCGCGGTCGGTGCTGGATTCCTGTTCGGGAGTCCCGTGGACGACAGCACTTCGGATCGACTCCAGGAGATCAAGGGTCTGACCCTGATCGCGCTCTCGCTGTGGCTCCTCGTGGCCATGGTGAGCTTCTACGCACCTCCGACCGATCCGGGGGCCGCGGGACACAACTGGGGGGGCGAGGCCGGGTACTACCTGGCCCATGGCGCCTTCATCATCGCCGGCTGGGCGAGCTACCTGATCGTCGTCCTGGGCGTGGCCTGGGGCTTCGTGATCGTTGCGCGCAAGCAGGTCTCGTGGCCGGCGCTGCGCCTGTTCGGCGCGCTGTGCTTCGTTCTCTCCGTCAGCTTCATGCTGCAGCTCGGCTTCGGCGCCGAGCCGATCGACGAGAGCCTGTACACGGCGGCGGAGCTCGCCGAGCAGAACGCCTCCGCGACCTCCGAGATGCCCTACGGGCCCGGCGGCTGGCTCGCGAAGCGCATGATCGAAGACGCGCTCGCGCCGAAGTTCGGTGAGATCGGCCTCTGGATCCTGCTCTCGCTGCTCTCGGTCGTGTCGTTCATGCTCGCGACGGAGATGGCGTTCTATCCCGCGCTCGCCGCGGCGGGGGAGTGGCTGCACGAGCGTCGTGAGGAGCGCGACGAGAGCGTCCCCGCGACGATCGGCCGCTGGTTCGGCGGCGTGCTCGTCGGGCTCTGGGACTTCCTGCGCGGCGCCGACCTCGTCGATGTTGCGCCTGCGAAGACGAAGTCCAAGAGCAAGGCGAAGCCGAAGGCAAAGGGAAAGGCGAAGGCGAAGGCCAAGAAGAAGGAGTCCCAGCCCGCCATCGACGAGTGGGAGGACGAGGACGTCGACGCAGCCGCTGGCGGCGACGAGGAGTGGGAGTACGTCGACGAGGACGAGGGCGACGAGGAGGAGTGGGAGTACGTCGACGACCCCGCCGCCGAGCTCGAGGAGTACGAGGACGAAGAGGAGGCCGAGGACGACGGCGAGTGGGAGGAGGATCCCGACGCCGAGTACGAGGAGTGGGAGGAAGAGGACGAGGAGTGGGAGTACGAGGACGAGCCCGAGGAAGAGGTCGTCATCACTCCGGCCGCGGCCAAGAAGGTGGACAAGGCAGCCGCCAAGAAGGCCGCCAAGGAGATCCGGGCCACGGTCGAAGCCTCGGCGAAGTCCGTGAAGACCGTCACCAACGCGACTCCGGTCCTCGAGACTCCGATGCCGCCACCCGGCGAGTGGAAGTTCCCGCCCCTCGAGATCCTCGCGGAGCCCGAGCCGGGTAGCGGCGTCAACGACAAGTCGCTCGAGACCCTCGCCAAGAAGCTCGAGAGCGCTCTGCAGAGCTTCCGCGTCGATGCCGAGGTGATCTCTGCGCAGGTCGGTCCTGCCGTCACGCTGTTCGAGTTGACGGTCAGCCAGGGCACGCGCATGAACAAGGTCACCGCGCTCTCCCAGGAGATCGCGGCGGCGCTCAAGGCCCGCAGCGTGCGCGTGATCGCGCCGATCCCGGGGCGCTCGACGATCGGCGTCGAGGTCCCGAACGGCAAGCGCCGGACCGTGCGCCTGCGCGAGCTGATCCACAAGAAGGCCTACGACAAGAACTACATGGGCCTGCCGATGTTCATCGGCATGGACTCAGAGGGCACGCCCGTCGTCGAGGACCTCTCGAAGATGCCCCACCTCCTGATCGCGGGCACGACGGGCTCCGGCAAGTCGGTTTGCATCAACACGATCCTGGCGAGCCTCCTCCTGACGCGCTCGCCTCACGACGTGCAGTTGGTGCTGGTGGATCCGAAGATGGTCGAGCTGATGATGTTCGCGAAGGTGCCGCACCTGATGCTGCCCGTCGTCACGGACACGCGCCAGGCCACGCAGGTCCTGAACTGGCTCGTCGAGAAGATGGAAGGGCGCTACGAGCTCTTGAAGGACGCCAAGGTCAAGCATCTCAAGGCCTACAACAAGCTCGGTGAGAAGAAGCTGCGCGAGGTGCTCGGAGACGACTTCAACGAGAACCGCACGCCCCGTTCGCTGCCCTACATCGTCTGCGTCATCGACGAGATGGCCGACCTGATGATGGTCTCCAAGAAGGAGGCCGAGTCTGCGATCACGCGCCTGGCGCAGAAGTCGCGGGCCGTCGGTATCCACCTCGTCGTCGCGACCCAGCGACCCTCGACGGACGTCATCACCGGCGTGCTCAAGGGCAACTTGCCCACGCGCATGGCCTTCCGGGTCGCGAGCAAGATCGACAGCCGCGTCATCCTCGATGCGATGGGGGCGGAGAAGCTCCTCGGAGGCGGGGACATGCTGTACACGCCGCCGGGCTCGTCGTCGATCAACCGCGTCCAGGGCGCGTTCCTCGAGGACGAGGAGCTGAACACGATCGTCGACTTCGTCTGCCAGGAGTCGGCGCCGAACTTCAGTCAGGAGGTCGTGCAGGCCGCGACCGGTACGGCTCCCGCTGGCTCGTCCGGTCAGCGCAGCGGTCCCGACGACCCGCTCTGGGACGAGGCCGTGCGCGTCGTCCTGCAGTCGAAGCGGGGCTCTGCGAGCCTCATCCAACGTGCGCTCGCCGTCGGCTACACGCGCGCTTCGCGCCTGATCGACATGATGAGCGAAGAGGGCATTCTCGGCCCGCACATCGGCAGCAAGTCGCGCGAGATCCTGATCACGATCGAGGACTGGGACGCCATGTACGGCGACCCCGTCAGCCACGGAACCAACGATGACTGAGAAGAAAGGTAAGAGCGCTTCGAGCGCTGACGTCCTCGGCCCGATCCTGTTCGTCTCGGGGTCGTTCATCGCGCTCCTGACGCTGATGGCGCTGTTCAAGGGCCTGCCGGTCGAGGGCGCCGGGGGCACCGGCGGCGTCGCGCGCGCGGTCGTCCTCACGATCGGCGCGGTGCCGGCGCTGCTCATGGCGCTCGCCGTGGCGGGGCTCGGCGTGCGAGCCTTCCTGACGGGCAACATCGACGGCCTCGGCCGCGACCTCTCGGGGACCTTCGGGACCGGCGCGGGACTCGCGATCCTGCTCGCCTGCTTCTCCGCCACGGCTGGCGGTGGACTCGGCGCGGCGACAGGCGGGACGCTCGCCGGCTGGGTCACCTCGATTCCGGCGGCGATCGTCGGCCTCGCGGCCTTCCTTGCGCCGATCTGGTTGACCTGGTTGCGGGACTCCGGGCTGTTTCCTGCGGGAAATCGTCCGCTGCGAAGCCTCAGCGCCGAGTTGGGTCTCGGAAGTTCGGGCGACCTGGATCTCGACTCCGGAGTGACGCTGGAAGAAGCCGATGCTCTTCTGCCCGAGCTCGCGAGCCCCGCCGAGACCGCGCCCGAACCCCAGTCCGAACCCGAACCGACCGAAGCGCCCGTCGAGGCCGAAGAGCCCGCCGCAGTCGCCCCCGCCGCCGAGGCAGAGCCGAACGATCCGTTCGCCGCGATGTCGCCCGATTGGGAGCTGCCGCCCGAGCCCACGAGCCCCTATCCGGAGGATGTCCGCCTGCGCGGCCAGGTCCCCGACGGCGCTTCCCCGATCGTCACCCATGAGCCGAGCCGTCCCCGAGCCGCCGCGACCGAAGCGGAGAACGAGTCGAGCGTCTACCGCTGGACTCCCGAGCGCGCCTATTC
>CAYGST010000448.1:0-481 GCA_964352415.1 uncultured Planctomycetaceae bacterium
CCTGTCCGGTGCCCCCCGCCCGCATGATTCGTTTTCGCCCCCCCTCGCCGACCGCGCCCGCGGCTGCTCTCCTGCTGCTCCTGCTCGCCGCCTGTGGCGGCTCGGATGCGGCCGTGCAGTCCTCGCGCCACGCCCTCGTGCAGGGCGACTTCGAGCGCGCAATCGCCGCGCTGGCGGACGCCAGCGGCCCCGCGGTCGAGGCCCAGCGCCGGGCCATCGCGGCGCGTCAGTCCGAACTGGCGGCCTTCGACGCCGAGCTGGCGCGCCTGGCCGAGCTCGAGCCGGCCGCGGAGTCCGCCGGCCTCGAGGCCCTGGAGTTCTCCACGGGCGACCGCCAACTTGTCGAGCGCTACGAGATCGCCGTGTCGGACGCGGCGGACCGCGCCGCGGAGTGGAACAGCGGCTCCAGCGCGCGTCGCCGCGATGCCGAGCGCGATCTGCGTCAGCGCGAGGCGCGTCGCGCCCGCGAGGAGCGCGAGCG
>CAYGST010000448.1:491-4543 GCA_964352415.1 uncultured Planctomycetaceae bacterium
GCCGCCAATCAGCTGGCCCTCTCCGGTTCGACGCCCTCCGGTTCAGCGCCTTCGGGCGCGACGCCGACCCCGAACGCAGCGAACAGCGGCACGCCCGCCGCGACGAAGCCCACGCCCCCCGCGGTTGTTCCCGGTGACGAGCCGTCGACCGAGACTGCGCCGGCTCCGGCGGTCGCCGCCGCGCCGCCGGTGGAGGACGACGAGCCCGAAGCGCCGGCCGTCGAGGACGAGCCCATCGTCACGCAGCTGGACATTCTGCGGCCCGAGCTCGAGCGCGAGGAGCGCGACCTGACCCGCGCGAAGACCGAGCGTCGCGACGCCGCCGCGCAGGCGCTGCTCGAACGCGGCCTCGTCGCCGAGCCGTTCCTGGCCCGGGCGATCGAATCCCGCTGGGCAGCCGCGATGAAGGACGCGCTCAAGAGTCCATCACTGAAGTCCCTCGAGAAGCTGGCGCAGGACCGGGTGGAGCTCGACTTCCGCCGCGAGCAGGCGCTCGAGCTGATCTTCGACACGGAAGAGTACTTCTATCCCTATCGCCCGCCGGAGTGCCCGCCGGAGAAGGCGCGGCTCTACTGGCCGGTGCAGCAGCGCGTCGACGAGCTCGTCGCGGAGCTGCGTGAGGTCTGGGACGCTCCGCGAACCGCGAAGCTCGCCAGCGGCTTCCGCGAGGCGCTCGAGGAGCTCTCCTGGTGTCAGGCGCAACAGCCCGGGCTGACCGTGGCCCTGAAGCTCGACGTGCCGGAGGAGCTCCCGTCGTGGGTCTTCCACCTGCCCCTCGGGGAGACGTCGATCGACCTGCGGAGCTTCGCCTGGACGGCGGAGGAGGCCCGCGACCTGCGCTACGACGGCGCGCTGCTCGCGTTCAATGCTCTTCAGTGGACGGACGCCCAGCAGAAGGAGCTCGAGGAGCCGCGCCGCGCGGCGAGCGAGGAGCAGCGCCAGGTCGAGATCACCAACGCCTACCGGCAGATGTTCGGGCGGCGCCGCCTCGCCTGGAACGCGCTCCTCCACGAGTCGTCGGCCGGACACTCCGACTACATGGCGAAGACCGGGAACTTCGGCCACTACGAGGAGGAGCACCCCGACCGGCGGACTCCCTTCGACCGCATGGCCCTCGTCGGCTATCACCGCGGCGTCAGCGAGAACTGCCACATGGGGGGCGGCTCCGCACAAGGTGCGCACGAGGGCTGGACGCACTCGAGCGGTCACCACCGCAACCTCCTCATGTCTGGGCACAAGGAGATGGGCTCCGCCTCGAACGGCGCCTACTGGACCCAGAACTTCGGAACGGACACGTCTTTCCAGAGCGAACTCGATTCATGGCTCGACTGATTCTCGACGAGGGCGACAAGCGTCGCGCCTTCAAGCTGAACGATGGACGACTGACCATCGGTAGCAGTGACGCGGCGACGCTCACGCTGACCGTGGACGACGTCGCCGATGTGCACGCCGAGCTCCGGGTGGAGGACGGCGTCGTCACGCTCGTGCCGAAGCCCGGGGTCATGCCGCCGACGCTGCTCGGCCGGCCGGTGAAGCAGCCGACGCGACTGGCTTCGAATGCGGAGTTCAAGGTGGGGGAGGCGCTGTTCCGCATCGAGTCCGACGAGCCTTCCTCGGCGCCGGCCGCCGCAGTCGCTGCTCCGGTGCGCGCCGCCGCACAGCGCAGCGCGCCGCGCGCCGCCCGGGGCCCGCGCCCCGGCGCGGTTGCGGCCACCACCCGCGAGCCGCGCGTCCAGCATCAGCGTCGCACCGTTCAGCGCGGCCTCCCGACCTGGGCGGTCCTCGGGATCGTCGTCGCGATCTGCGGCATCGGCTACTTCTTCGGGAAGGGCTGGCTGCAGGACGAGGCGAGCAACAGCTTCGATCCGACCGAGCGGTACCGTGAGGCCGTCATCGCCTTCAACGCGGGCGCCTACAAGCGCACGCTCGACGAGCTCGACAACGTCAACCTCGACCTCTCCAGCGCCGAGCTGAAGAAGGACGTGGCCGAGCTCCGCAAGGAGGCCGAGGCCGGCATCGAGAAGGCGAAGCTGGCGGAGTTCAACGTCGTCGGCACCAAGTGGCTCGACACGAACCTGAAGCGCTACCAGGACAACTACCTGTCCGGTGACAAGGCGAACCGCGCGCGCGCGCGCTTGTTCGTGAAGCGCTGCCGGGACTTCAAGCGCACGTACCCGCAGCACCCGGAGCTCGACTGGGTCGAGCGCTACGGCTCGCGCTACGAGAAGCTGGCGGACATGGACTCACCTCCGCAGTACGCGGATCTCGAGTGGGAGGTCACGCGCCTCACCGCGGCCAAGCCCCGCGACTACGAGACGGTGTTCGAGCTGATCGATTCCTTCTCTGCCAGCGCCACGGGCGGTGACGCGACGAAGGCGAGCACGCTGCGCGGGGAGCACATCGCGGGGCGCGACGAGTACTTCCTCGACCGCATGCAGCAGGCGCGCTACCACTGGGAGAAGAAGGAGTACGGTCAGGCGGTCGAGTGGCTCGTGCAGGTGATCATCCAGATCGGTGACAAGGCGATGGAGGATCAGGCTGCCGACAGCTTCCTCAAGATGATCGACGACGAGGGCCGGCCGCTCTCGGACCGCTACCTCGACACGTACAAGAAGAACCGCCCCGAGCACTTCGCGATCATGATGAAGAACGACGCGCTGCGCGCCGCGGCCACCGAGGCCGGACTGAACTGAGCGCGGGGTTGGGGCGCTTTGCAGCCTTGGCTGTGCGGCTTGGGGGTTTGTTGCTCTCTGCCGGCGGAGAGCAACCATTCCCCACGCCGCACAACCTGCGCTCCCGAACCGCCACCGTGCGCGGTGCCGTTCGCAGAGCTCAGCGTGGAGCTCAGGCGCTGACGAGGCCCAGCGCGTCGGCGTGGAGGCGCGCGACGTCTTCGGCGTAGCGGTCGGCGCCGTCCAGCTCGAGCATGCGCGCGCGGGCCTGCACGCCCATCTGCTTCGCGGAGGTTGGATTCTCGAGCAGCATCGAGATGGCCTCAGAGAGCTTCATCGGGTCGTTGCGCTGGATCAGCAACCCGTTCCTCTTGTCCTCGACGCGCCCGAAGCTGCTGCTCGTCGCCGTGAAGATCGACGGGACGCCCATCCCGAGCGCCTGGAAGGCCGACCATCCCGGGCTGCCGCTGCGCGTCGGCGCCACGTGCAGGTCGGCCTGCGAGAGCGCGACGTTCAGGTTCGGCATCGTCGCGCAGTTGATCGAGACGACGTCGGAGAGCTTCGCCTCGCGCACCTGACGGCGGAGCGCGCCCTCTTCGGGGCCTTCGCCGAGGATCAGCACGTCGAGGCGCCGGCCGGCGCCCACGAGCAGGCGCGTGGCCTCGAGGAGGACGTCGAACCCGTGCTCGCGGTCCAGGGTCCCGATCGCGATCACCACCGGGCGGCGCCCTTCGATGTGCTGACGCGGCAGCCAGTCGCGCTCGAGCTTCGGCGCGTGCTCCAGAGTGCGCAGCCAGCTGCGCGGCACCTGCCCCGCGTTGACCGTGCGCTCCACGAACGATTCGCAGGGGAGGACCACGGCGCGCAGCTCCTGCGGCGAGAACTCGAGGCGGGCCTCGATCGGGCGGAGCACCTCCTGGACGTAGGGGCGCTGCAGCGCGTCGGCGATCCGCACCGCGAGCGGGGCCAGCGTCTCGTCCGTGACGTGCAAGAGCTCAGGCTCGAGCTCGGCGACCTGGCGGCGAGCGCGGCGCATCGCGAAGTAGCCGAGAAGCGGCTGCGTCGGGAGCTCTCCGATGAAGACCGACGCGCCCGTGCCGAGCAGCGAGCTCGTGTGGCTGCCCTTGCGCGTGACGACACTCACCTCGTGCCCCGCGAGCAGCGCGGCGCGCACCGTCGCCACGAGGCGCGCGGTGCCGTCGGACATGTCGAGGCGGGGGTGGAGGAAGGCGATGCGCACGGCCCGAAGTCTGGTCGGCGACGCGCCCGCCGTCAATCGCTCTCGGGCTCGGGGGGCTGCGGTGGCCGCGAGCGGCTGGCGAGCGGGGTGGCGTCCAGCTCGCCGGGCCGGGTGCGCCAGCGGTGCTGCTGCCAGGCCCA
>CAYGST010000449.1:0-4520 GCA_964352415.1 uncultured Planctomycetaceae bacterium
CCGTTGCGGCCATGGCAGCGCTGCGTCTGACCAGGCCGCAACGGCGAGGACAATGTGATCGAGGTGCCGATCGGCACCCAGATCTTCGACAAGGACCACGGCAACCTGCTGTTCGACCTCGCCGAGGACGGCGCCCGCCTCGTCGTCGCCGAGGGGGGCCGTGGCGGGCGGGGCAACATCCACTTCGCGAACTCCGTGCGCCAGGTGCCGCGGCACGCGACGAAGGGGCTCGATGGCGAGCGTCGCCTCGTGCGCCTCGAGCTGAAGATCTTCGCCGACGTCGGGCTGGTCGGCCTGCCGAACGCGGGCAAGAGCACCTTCCTCTCCGTGGTCACGGCCGCGCGCCCGAAGGTCGCGGACTATCCGTTCACGACCCTCGACCCGCAGGTCGGCATCGCGGAGATCGGCACCGGCCGGACGATGGTCATCGCGGACCTGCCCGGTCTGATCGAGGGCGCGGCGGAGGGGCACGGGCTCGGACACCGGTTCCTGAAGCACGTGGAGCGCTGCCGCGCGATCCTGCACCTCGTCGATGTCTCCGAGCACGCGACCACGCCGGCGCCAGAGGCCTACCGGACGATCTCGGCGGAGCTCGCCGAGTTCTCGCCCGAGCTGATCGCGAAGCCGCGCATCCTCGTGGCGACCAAGGCCGAGGACGAGAGCGACGAGGAGCGCATCGCGGAGCTGGAGGCCGAGGCGGGCCAGCGCGCCCTGCGACTCTCCTCCCTGCGCCGGGAGGGCCTGGGGCCTGTCCTGGGGGCCGCCTGGGGCGAAGTTCACCCACAAGAGACCTACTGAGCCCGCGGGGAGGGCCCCGCCGCCTCAAGACCTCGGTCCCGCCCGGTCGATGAGCCCTCGGGCTCGTCTCGACAGTGAGGTCGTGCCTTGCGCCAGCGACCCTCCGGCACCCAAGGACCATGGCCGACTCTTCCCCGGACTTCGATCAGCCCGTCAACCGCAGGCGCCTCGAGCGTCTCGCCGCCGATCGGGGCGACGCCGCTCCGGCGCCCAGCCCTTCCGCGCCGCTGCCGGCGTCTACGGCAGCGAGCACGGATCCGGCAGGCGCGGGCGTGACTCCGCTCGAGTCGACGGTGGCCGATGAGCCGCAGCCGAAGCCGAAGGCCGGCGTCCAGCGACTCGGCAAGGACGGCAAGGACCAGGCGCCCGACCCGCTAGGGATGGCGGCCTCCTCGCCGCGCCACCAGATCGAGTCCTGGCTCGCGGGCATGGTCGACGCGAACGCCTCGGACCTCATCCTGCGCGCGGGCGGCCGTCCGTCGCAGCGGGCGAACGGCAAGATCAACTTCCTCGCGGGGCGCGTCCCCGGCCCGGGACCGCTGCTCGAAGTGCTCGCCGCGGTCATGGGGGAGAGCCGCATGAAGACGTGGCGCGCGACCGGCTCGGCCGACGCCGCGCTGCACCTGGACGGTCTCGGCCGCTTTCGACTCAACGCGTACAAGCAGATGGGCGAGCCGGCCGTCGTCATCCGACGGATCAACGAGCAGGCGCCGGACATCGAGGCGCTCGGGCTCCCCATGGAGCAGCTACAGAAGCTCGCGCTCCGTAAGCGCGGACTGATGCTCGTTACGGGCATCGCGGGCTCCGGCAAGTCGACGACGCTCGCCGGCATGATTCAGCACATGAACGAGAACGTGGAGCGCCACGTAATCACGCTGGAGGACCCAGTCGAGCTGATCTACACCGAGGAGCGCTGCGTCATCAGTCAGCGCGAGGTCGGCACCGACTGCGAGGACTTCGGCGACGGCCTTCGCCACGCGCTGCGCCAGAGCCCCGACGTCATCCTGATCGGCGAGATGCGCGACGCGGAGACCGTGATCGCCGCGCTCGACGCGACGGAGACGGGTCACCTCGTGATGAGCACGCTGCACACGGTCAACGCGCCGCAGACGGTCGACCGTATCCTGAGCTTCTTTCCGAGCGAGCAGCACGCGCAGGTGCGCTCGCGTCTGGCGGACAACATCGCCGGCGTGATGAGCCAGCGCCTGATCCCGAGCGCGGACGGTGACGGCATGCTGCCGGCCTTCGAGCTCCTGGTCTCGACCCCGCACGTGCGCGAGCTCCTGCAGGAGGGCAACACCAGCGAGCTCGCCCGGGTCATCGACCAGGGCACCGAGGAGGGGCTCGTCTCCTTCAATCAGTGTCTGCGCCAGCTGGTCCTCGACCACCGGGTCGATCTCCAGGAGGCCCTCGCCGCAAGCGACAAGCCGGACGACCTGGTCCTGGCCCTCCGGGGCATCACGGCCAGCCACGGCCGGCCGAGCCGGAGCGGCAACAGCCCGAGCCAGGCTCCGCCGAAGGCGCGCGGCCCGCGCAAGACCTCCCCGCACGACGATGGGAGTCCTGGCCTGCGCATGGCGGGGGACTGAGCGCCGGACCTTCGGGTCCGCAGGGGCGAGGTGTGCCCTGCGGGGGCCCAGGGGCCTCATCGCCTGCCACACCCGGCTGCCTGAGCCCCGCGCGCGGGGCCCGGCCGTGGCGCTGGGCGCCCCGGGTGGGGGAGCGCGCCGGTCGACGTGCCGGATTTGTGGAAGACGCCCGCGGGTGGGGCGTCGACCCTGCGTACGCTTGCAGGGTCCCCGGGAGCGGGGCTAACCTCCGGACGATATGAACATCAACTCGATCAAGGCGGCTTGCTGGCTGCTCTCCGCCGTGGTGACGGCGGGCGTGGGCTACTTCGTCTGGGACTTCCAGAACCGCCAGGGCGAGATCCTGGGTCAGAAGTACACCGCGGAAGAGGTGCGCGACATCCTCGACAGCGCGGTGGTCCCCGAAGGGCCGGTCAGCACCCTGGTCGACCGCCGCGCCATCGAGCGCGCCTACTACTTCGACCGCAAGAACCGACAGCTGCCGAACCTGCTCGACTGGACCGGCGCGCCGCCGCCCAAGGTCGTGGAGCGCACTCCGGTCACCACCGAGGTCGTCGAGCAGGAGAAGAAGCGCATCGCCGACGCGATCGTCGTCACGATGATCGCCGAGGAGCTGGGCGACGCCGAGCGCAGCCGCGCCTGGATCCGCTACAAGCCGGAGTCGGGCGTGCAGACGAAGCCGGATGAGTTCCCGTCGCTGCTGCGCGTCGGTGAGTCGCTGCGCGAGCCGCTCGCCTACGCCACGGTCAAGGCGATCACCGCCGACGACGGCATCGTCTTCGGGTTCTCCGAAGAGGGCATGGAGGACGAGCTCGTCCCCTACGGCATCTACGATCCGGGTTTCGCCATCTTCAAGGTCGACGAGGACAACCCCGAACGCTTCCCGTCTCGCAGCCGCGACATTCCGCGCCTCGACACGGCGATCTGGCGCCCCGAGCGAACCACCCAGGTCGACGACACCTGGCACGTCGGCACCGAGGACGCCGAGGACTTCGGTCAGGACTTCGGCGGCATCATCGCCCGTGAAGTGCGTCACCGTCGCCACTACAACCGCAAGACGGGCAAGTACGACGGCATCGAGCTCCAGGACGTCAAGCCGGGCGGCAAGATGGCCGCCCACGGAGCCCAGTCCGGTGACATCATCAAGTCGATCAACGGTCACCCCGTGACGAGCACCTCGGAGGCGATCGACTTCGTGAAGAACCACAAGGACGAGTACGACACTTGGAAGGTCGTCATCGAGAACAAGGGCAAGGAGCGGACGATGATCTACAAGTCGCCGCCGAACGTCGACTGAGCCTCCGCTCGTGAACGGCCGCCGTCCAGGCGGCCGTTGAGCGTTCCGGGGAGACCCGTGTCCGACCTGACCCTCGATCTCGGCAACTCGGCGCTGAAGGCCGTGAATTGGGGCGCAGCCGCGCCTGCGAGCGTGCGTGTCGAGTGGGACGCCGACTGGCAGGACGCCCTGCGGGAGCTCGTGTCGGCGCCGGTCGAGCGCGCGCTCGTCTCGAGCGTCGTCGACGCCGCGCGGCTGCGCGAGGTGACTCACTGGCTGGAGGAGCTGGCGCCCGAGGTCCACGTGAACCCGACGCCGTCGCTCGCGATCGGCTGCCGCAGCGAGGCGACCATCGGGCGTGACCGGCTGTACGCAGCCTGGGGCGCGTGGACGCTCGGCGGCGAGCCGGCGATCGTCGTCGACGCGGGCACGGCGCTGACCGTCGACGCGCTCGCGCTGCGGGGGGGGCGTCCGACCTTCCTCGGGGGTGCGATCGCGCCGGGGCCGGGGCTGCTCGCCGACGCGCTGCGTGCCGGTGGGGCTCAGCTCGCGGCCTTCGACAACGAGCCGCGGCCCGATGCTCCGGCGCTCGGCCAGGACTCCCGCGAGGCCCTCGAGGCCGGCGTGAGCGTCGGCTTCCAGGGCGCGGTGCGAGAGCTCGTGCGTCGCGTCGCCGCCGAGGCGGGACTCGCGCAAGCGCCGGTTCGACTGACCGGCGGCGCGAGCGCGCTGCTCGTTGACGACGACCTGTTCGAAGGCCGCGTCGTGCACCGCGACCCGTGGCTCGTGCACCTCGGGCTGCGCGCGGCGGCGGGCTCGGTGGAGGACTGAGCGCGTGGTGGAGCTGCAGATCACGG
>CAYGST010000450.1:0-4504 GCA_964352415.1 uncultured Planctomycetaceae bacterium
GCGAGCTCCGCGGGCCGCGCGGCGCGGGCTTCGCCGCGCTCGAGCACCTCGAGCGCGACCTCGGTCCAGCGCGTGCGCAGCAGCGGGTTGCGCTGTCGGTACGGCGACGCACGGTCGAAGGCCATCGTCGACGCCAGGTACGACCAGCCGTCCGTGGCCTCCGGATCCAGCTCGAGCGCGAGCTCGGCGCGGGCGTAGGCGAGGTCGGGCTTGCCGTCGAAGAGCGCCATCCGGACGCGAACCCACTGCCAGCCCGCCGCGAGGCTCGAGATCGGGCCGAGCAGCCGCAGCGCAGCCGAGCCCTCCCCAGCGAGGGGCGCCGGCCGGAGACTCGTCGCGTAGCCGCCGACGACGAGCAGGCCGAGGGCCAGGCTGGAGCGCAGGCGACTCATGCGCCGGGTCTCCAGCGTCCGAGCCCGCGGTGGAAGCCGGTGAGTCCGAGCGCGATCAACGCGAGTCCTCCGAGCCACGTCGAGCCGGCGAGCGACTGCGGCGAGCGACCCTCCGCGAACTGCGAGAAGGACTCGGGCAGCTGGGCTCCGGGCAGGGTCCGCAGGACGAACTCGCCGATGGCGCTCGCGCCGAGCGCGTCGAGCTCGAGCCAGAGCAGCGCGTACCCACCGAGGACGAACAGCAGCAGGCTCGGGACGCTGAGCCAGGGCCCGCAGCCGAGCGCGAGCGCGAGCGCGGCGCCGAGCATCAGCGCGACCTCCCCGAGCACGAGCCATGTGGACCAGCGTTCGGTGAGCGGCACGTAGAGCTGGAGCCGCGGGCGATTGAGGACGATCGCGCGCTGGGCGCCGCGCGCGAACAGCTCGAACTCGACCGCCTCGCCGGCGGCGGGCACGGGCACTTCGACGTCGAGCCGTCGCCCGGGCGCCGCGCTCCCGACGGCGTGCACGTCGCCGGATGGCGTCAGCGAAGCCAGCTCGAAGGCCTCGATCTCGTTGTAGGAGCCGTACACACCGACCGCGAGGCGCACGACGCAGCCGTCGGGACGCGCGGGTAGCTGCGAGGTCCAGCGCACGCGAATCTCCTCGCCGACCGCGCGCCGGCCCTCCAGCTCGAGGGGCAGCGAGGCCTGCAGCGACGGCGCGTCGCCGCCCGCGAACACCTCGCACAGCCCGCCGATCGCGGCGAGCCAGAGCACCGCGCCGAGCCACGTTCCGGCGAAGGCGGAGAGCGCGATCGAGGACTTCGTGACCCGGCGCGGGACGAGCCAGTAGCGCTCGCCGTCGGCCAGCCGGGGGAAGACCCGCGCGGCCCCGGCGAGGACGACCGGAACGAGCACGAACAGCAGCGCGAACAGCAGGTCGCTGCGCAGGAGGGCCCTGGCGGCGAGGGCGGAACCCTCGAGCTGCGCGGTCTCGCCGGCCAGCCCGCGACCCGTGAGAACCAGGGCCGCCACCGCGGCCAGGGCGGCGCCGATTCCCGGATGCAGGGCCCGGCGCAGGGACAGGAGGAAGAGCTGGCTGTTCATTTCGTGGCGGCGGAGCGCCGATGTACGGTAGCGCGGCGAGCCCTCGGGCGCCCGCACTGCCCCCTCCACGCCACCTCGATGCGCCCCGTCCTCCACCTCTTGCTCCTCGCCCCGCTCGTCGCCTGCGCCGCCTGCGGTGCGCGACTGCGCAGCTTCGACGACGTCGACACGACGCCGAACGCGACCCTCGAGCACGGCGTCCAGCTCGCCGCCGAGACCCACGGGCACCGGGACTTCCCGCGCGGCTTCGAGCAGGTCTGGAGCGCCACGATCGAGGCTCTGCACGCCCGCGGCGTGCCGGTGCCCCAGAGCGCCGAGCCGCGCAACGAGGTGGGGGAGATCGACCTGGCCTCGCTCTTCGTGCGCGTCGCCGCGCGCGCGCCGGGCCGCGTCTGCGTCGAGCTGCGCTTCCGCCAGCTCGACGACGACAAGGGCCGCGCGCAAGCGAGCGGGCTGCTCGACGAGATCCAGTCGCGGCTCTGAGCGCGCGCCGGCTGGATCGCTCTCAGCCGGAGCGCTTGCCGTGGTAGAGCTCGAACAGCGTCCGCCCGGCCGGCGAGCTCGAGCGCACCGTCCCGCCATGGGTCGTCACCCAGGACTCGAGCTCGGGCAGCCGGGCCTCGTCGAGTCCTTCCAGCTCGAGCCGCCAGCAGCCCTCGCGTCGGAACAGCTCGCCCGGCGCGCCGCGCGCGGCGACGGCGCCATCGAGCAGGACGACGATCTCGTCGCAGTGCTCGTGCAGGTCGCTGACGAGGTGCGACGTGAAGACCACCGCGGCCCCGCGGCCGCGGGCTTCCGCGAGCAGCTCGTCCAGCACGTCGAAGCCCTGCGCATCGAGGCCGGCGGTCGGCTCGTCCAGCAGGATCAGGTCCGGGCGGTGCAGCCAGGCCTGGGCCAGCGCGAAGCGTCGCAGCATCCCGCGCGAGAAGCGCCGCAGCGGGCAGCGCGCGTGCTCGGCCAGGCCGACGCGCGCGAGCAGCTCGGCGCCGCGCGTGCGTGTCTCGCTCCGCCGCAGCCCCTGCAGGGAGCCGAGCAGGTCGAGCACGGCCCGTGCGTCGAGCTCACCGGGAAACGGCGAGTCCTCGGGGACGAAGCCGATGCGCGCCCGGACGCTCGGATCGGCGAGCGCGCCGCCGAGCACCTCCACCGTCCCGCCGCTCGCGCGCTCGACGCCCGCCAGGATCCGTTGCAGGGTGCTCTTCCCCGAGCCGTTCGGGCCGACCAGGCCGAGGGTCGCCCCGTTCGGGATCGTGAGGTCGAGCTCGCGCAGCACGGCCTTGCGACCGAGGCCGAGTCGAACGGGGTAGTGCTTGCTCAGCCCGATCAGGCGGGCGGCCGGCGGGGCGTCGGCGTTCATCGGCGACACGCTAGCACGTCGCCGGGACTCGCCGCAGATCGAACCGGCGCCCGCAGGCGTGGCCTCGGCAATTCGACGGGTTGGAACCCTCTCGAGCTTCGGTCAAGATGGTTCCCCTCGGGCGAGTTCGGCTCCCTGACCGCCGACCCCATGACCGACACCAAGCGCATCCTGCTCGTCGACGACCACGAACTCGTGCGCTCGGCCCTGCGGGGAATGATGGAGACCGAAGGTGGCTTCGAGGTCGTCGGGGAGTGTCCGAACGCCGAGGAGGCCCTCCATCACGCCTTCGAGCACTCGCCGGACATCCTGCTGATCGACATCGACATGCCGGGGATGATCTGCTTCGACGCGGTGCGCCAGATGATCACCCGGCTGCCGGACCTCTCGGTGATCTTCCTCTCGGCGTTCTTCCACGACCACTACATCGAGCAGGCGCTCGCGGTCGGTGCGCGGGGCTACGTCTTGAAGGGCGACTCCCCGCGGATCCTCTTCACGGCGCTGCGCGAGGTCGCGGCCGGTGGCGCCTACTTCTCCGAAGAGGTGCGCGCGCGCTTCGCCCTCGACAAGCAGGGCAAGCCGTCCCAGGGACTGACCGTGACCTCCACCTTGACCAACCGCGAGGTCGAGGTGCTGCGCTACCTGGCGCGCGGCCTCTCGAAGAAGGAGATCGCGAAGACGATGCACCTGAGCGTCAAGACCGTCGAGCACCACAGCGCCAGCGTGATGCGCAAGCTCGACATCCACGACCGCGTGGAGCTCGCGCGCTACGCGATCCGCGAAGGGCTGGCCGAGGCCTAGCCGCCCGGACGCGGAGACTGCGCCGGCGTCCTCCGGCGCGGGCGGCCGCGGCTCGCGCCGCACATTGGGGCGAATACCTGAGCGTGGAGAGCGCCGCCCCTGGCCGACAAGGGACCAGCGCGGTGGTGCAGGTCTCCATTCCCCTCCTTCGGGAACGTGATGGGGTCGGCCCGCCGCCGCGCCCTACGGGATCCCGCAGTCCGCCCTTCGGGGCCGGGATGGCTCACGGTCTCGCGCAGACGCAGGGGCCTTGGGACGACAAGGGAAGCTGGGCGGGTGCCGGACTGGCACTCGCCCTTCCCGTGTCGCGAGCCGCTCGGGCAGGCCACGCCGCACGCGCGCCGCGGCCGAGTCCACTCCTGGATTCGACAGCGCTGAGCGAAAGCAGTTTCTGCGCGGGCTGCTAGGATGCTCCGCGATGCCGATTCTCTACGTCCTCTCGGGCCCGGACATCGGGCGTACGTTCGACGTCGCCGATGGCGCGGTCCTCGGCCGCACGGCGGAGTGCGACGTCGGCCTCAAGGGGTCTGGCGTGAGTCGCAAGCACGCGCGCATCGAGGAGCGCGAGTCCGGCTGGACCCTCGTGGACCTGGGCTCGCGCAACGGCATTCACCTCGACGGCCGGAGGCTGGCGGAGTTCGCGCTCGCGGATGGCGGGAGCTTCGAGGTCGGGGACGTCGAGCTGCGCTTCCGGCTCCAGGAGCAAGGCGCGAAGGTGGCGCCGCCGCCGGCTGCGAAGCCCGCCGCCAGGCCGCGGCCGCAGCCCGAGCCCGAGCCCGAACCGGAAGTCGACCTCGACCTCGACGACGACCCGTTCTCCGACGAGATCACCTTCGAGGACGAGGAGCTCTTCGAAGAGGCGCCGA
>CAYGST010000451.1:0-2717 GCA_964352415.1 uncultured Planctomycetaceae bacterium
GGCCTCATCAACCCCGAGGGCAGCGTCACGATCATCGACGTCGCGACGCGCGTCGCCACGCCGGTCTCCTTCGCCGGCTTCAACGCCAACAAGGCGGCCCTGCAGGCCGCCGGCGTGCGCCTGACCGACGTCAACGGCATCACCTTGGCCCAGGACGTCGAGCCGGAGTACGTCGCGGTCAGCCCCGACAGCGCGACGGCCTACGTCGTGCTCCAGGAGGCCAACTCGATCGCCATCGTCGACATCGCGAGCGGCACGGTCAGCGAGATCCGCCCGCTGGGCGAGAAGGACCACTCCCTGCCGCAGAACCAGTTCGACCCGAGCAACGCCGACAGCATCGACGGCAACTTCACGACCGCGAACATCCTCGGCCTCTACATGCCCGACGCGATCACGACCTTCGAGGTCGACGGCGTCGTCTACTACGCCACGGCCAACGAGGGCGACGGCCGCGACGACTTCGCCGGCTTCGAGGACGAGACCCGCGGCGCGGACCTCGCCGCCGACTTCGACCTCGACCTCGAGGACGTCACGCCGGAGACCTCGCTCTACAGCCTGGCCGACCTGAACGACGACGCGATCCTCGGTCGCCTGAAGTTCGTCACGTCGGACTACGACATCGCGCGCGGCGACACGGACGGCGACGGCGACGTCGACCAGCTCTACAGCTTCGGCGCCCGCTCGGTCACGATCTGGCGCGCCGACACCGGCGCGCAGGTCTTCGACTCGGGCGACGAGTTCGAACAGGTCATGCTGGCCGCCGGCCTCTTCGACGATGGCCGCTCGGACGACAAGGGCCCCGAGCCCGAGGCCGTCACCTTCGGCGTCGTGAACGGTCGCCCGCTGCTCTTCGTCGGTCTGGAGCGCACCAGCGCCATCCTCGTCTACGACGTGACCGACCCGGCGAACGCCTCGCTGCTCGGCCTGCTCGACCTGATCGCGGACGGCTCCGAGTCGCCCGAGGGCCTCGCGTTCATCGACGCCGCCGACAGCTCGACCGGCGCGCCGCAGCTCGCCGTCGCGAGCGAGGGCACCGGCTCGATCGCGCTCTACGAGGTGCGCCTCAGCGACCTCGGCACGGCCTTCTGCTTCGGCGACGGCTCCGGCGCTGCTTGCCCCTGCGCCAACACGGGCGCCGCGGGCGAGGGCTGCGCGAACAGCACCCAGCGCGGCGCCGTCCTCTTCGCGAACGGCAACGCCGAGCTCTCGGACGACACCCTCGTCCTGACCGCCGGCCAGTGCCCGACGCCCGCCATGGGCATGTTCTTCTCCGGCACCCTGCAGGCGAACGGCGGCCTCGGTGACGCCACGCTCGGCAACGGCTTGCGCTGCGTCGTCCAGGGCGTCCGCCGCCTCGAGATGGTCTCGACGGCCGCGGGCACCGCGGTCAGCTCGATCCAGCTCGGCGCCGCGGAGGCCCTGACGGCCGGCGACACCCGCTTCTACCAGTTCTGGTACCGCGACAACGCCGAGGACAGCTGCGTGACGAACTTCAACGGTTCGAACGCCCTGAGCATCACCTGGCAGCCGTAGGACGCCGTCGCCGGGTAGGGCGCCGATCCACGACGCCTGCAGCAAGGCCCTGAACCGGACAGGCGCCCTCTCCGCGCGGAGACGGCGCCCTTCCTCGTTTGCGAGCGGGGCGAGCCGCAGGAGTCGACCCGCGCGACTCGAGATCGACCCCGAGCGGCCGGACCTACTGGTACGGGGCGGCCTGCTTCCGCAGCCACTCGACCTCCACGTACAGCGCGTGGAGTTTGGGGTCCTCGTCGGGGAAGACCTGCGCGTGCTTGATCTCGAGAAGGCCGTCGCTGATCTCCTCGACACTCAGCCCGTCGACTGGAGGCAGGTCCCCCGGCCAGGACTCCTTCCCGAGGATCGGACCGAAGGTTTCCGTCGCCTCTATGATCTTTGTGGCGCACTGTCCGGACTTGAGCTTGCGCTTCGCGATGATGTCGGCCAGCTGGGTGTAGTACATGCCACGCGCTTTGGCCAATCCCACGAAGTCCGGCCCCTCGAAGGCTGTGTACTTGGCCGCAATCTCCTCCTCGGTCGGAAGCTCGGATGGGAGGAGCTCCGCGACGGAGATGGACTCGAGTGCCGTCTCGAGCTCGTCGTGGCCTGCATCGGCCCGCTCTCCCTGGCCCAGGGAAGGCGGCGCGATGGGCAGGCCGTCGTCGCTCGTCACGAGCGCGGGCGTCGAGTCCTCCACCGAAAGCGGAGGCGCGCTCTCCGTCCTCACGGCCGCGAGCGTGGCGAGGACGCTGATGGCGACGAGCGAGAGCATCGCGAGCCCGATCAGGATGGCGTTCTTCATGTGTCCGGCGTGCGTTGTCGAGAACGGTTCAACTCGTCCCCTCGAGCCTTGTCGTACCGACCTGGACCCAGGTGCCCATGGTCCGAGGGGGTGCCATCGGGGGAACTGGATGCCCTCTCGAAGTGACCCTACGCGGCTTCGAGGGGGGGGGGAGTGCAAATCCCGAGCGAGCACAACCTCCCGGGGGAAGCCTGCGCACGGGCGGAACGAGTTTCACCGCGGACTTGCCCGCTGAACTTGCCAGCGGGCCATCTTGTCGAGGGGCCCGAGGCGGTCTTGCGAGGAGCGCCCTGATAGGGGTTAGTCGGAATCGAGCTTTTTCGCCAAGAAGGACTGGCGCGGTATCGAGGGGGGGGGGGGTACAAGCAAGAAACACCTCCACCCACCCGAGGGCACCGTC
>CAYGST010000451.1:2727-4491 GCA_964352415.1 uncultured Planctomycetaceae bacterium
CCCCCCCCCCCACAAGCAAGAAAGACCTCCTCGCTCCCGTGGGCACCGTGCCCTAGATGGCCGTCAGGCCCTTCGGCCGGTCAACGCCCTGGTTGCGCACAGCTACCGCCGCGAGCGGGACCAGTAGAGGTGTAGCACTGTGTGTAGGGGCAGGTGCGTCACCATTTGTCGATTTGAAACCAGCAGAAAGAGCAAGGACGTGAAAAGCAAGATGAATAGACTAGTCAAGACAGCTCTCGCGGTTTGCAGCGCGGGCATTCTGCTCTCGTTCGCTCCCGCAGGCGACTGTAGCTACGCGCAGGGCCAAATTACGATTGTGGCCAACGGGTCGTGTGCGACGTGGGCAGCCGGCTGCTCAAGTTGCTGCAGGCACAAAGGTATCGATACAGATATTCCGATATTCATTGGCGGGAATCAATATGAAAATTGCACGCAGCAACCTTTTCCAATGAACGCCGTGGTGAACTTTTGCTCTGGAGATGTCTGTGCTCCTGCCGGGGTTGCCCCATGCAACCACGAAGCCATTGGTGGGCTTGCTTCCTCGTACTGTCCACGGCCGCATTGAGTCGATTGCGAATCGGCTTTGGCTCAAGTGCCGGGGTGCTGTCGGCGCTGAATCTTGTTTTGGTATAGCGCGTAGCCCGGAGTCAGAGCGCCTTGCCAGATTGTTGGTGGATCCATGCCATTTTGTTTGGACGCGGAGTAGTGTAATTGCACGGACGAGATGCGAAATTTCGTACTGCTAGCCATTGCAGCAATTGCTGCCTGTTCGATCGTCTTGGTTGCGTGGCGACCAAGCGGAGCCACCATGCCTTCCCGTGGCCGGACTGGTGAAGCTTCCCCGCCTGGCGCTGATTCATCCGCCCTGGCCTTACCGTCCCAACCAGTCGGTCGGTCCCTCAGGGAAGACCAGGGCCTGCAGGATGAACCCGTCAGGCCCCCAGCGTCTAGCGAGGGCACTCTGCTGGGCGTGGATGCATGCCTACAGTACGTACGGCAAGACGAGGCTATCAGGCTTGAAGACATGAGCGCGGTCTTGGAGTGCTTGCGGGGTCTGAACTGGCCGAGTGTTTCGGCGCCTGACCTGGCAGCGTGGCTATGTCAGGGTGATCGAAGCCTTGCTCAAGCCTCCTTGGCTCTCGGCGCTGCGCTCTACGCGCGCGAGCCCGAGGATGCGATTGCTTACCTGGCCAGCCTGGATCCTGCCTGTAGGGAAGTTGCCGAGACCGGAATCCAAATCATGGCCATCGAGGCGATTGAGAGCATCGACCCTCTCTGGGTTGAAGAGCTGGGTCGTTCCATGACTGCGGAATCATTGTTTACCGGCCAGTCATCTGTGCAGGTTCTCCTGCTTGCAGGGTTCTTTATCAGAAGGGGCGATAGGGCCATTGCAACTATCTTGGAGCAGGGAGGGCGAGGAGAGTTCGGAGGGTCTGTTCGGGAGATTACCCGCGCGGCGCGCACGACCCTGTTCGTTACCGCGACCATGGGGCATGATGGGACTAGTGCTGACTATGCTTGGTCCTATGCGGAGTCGCTTCTGCAAAGCCCGACCGCTCCGCCAGAGTCCGGCAACGTTCTAGCGTCTTTCTTGACCTCGCGCGTGACATGGCCCGGCGGGGACTCCGCGCTGGCATTGCAAACACTGTCGTTCGCCCTGGATGACCCACAGTTTGCCCGCGATGCGGCGGTGATCGTGTGGTTCATGCACACTCCAGAAGGGCCGAATGGGTGTAACAAGGATCTCTGGAACGAGGTCTATTC
>CAYGST010000452.1:0-2550 GCA_964352415.1 uncultured Planctomycetaceae bacterium
CGCGCCCCGCTCCAGTCGCTTGGCTGAATCCGCCCCGCTAGTGGGAGGCGTTGAGATTGCCCCGAGGAATCCGGCCCAGCCCTCCGGGCCGCTGCGGACCCCCTCCGTCGGGAGCGACCCTGCCTGCATGGAGATCACCGAAATCCGAGTCAAGCTCGTGCGTGGAGCGCGTGACAAGCTCTGCGCGTTCGCCAGCATCACGCTGGACGACGCCTTGGTGATTCGTGACATCAAGATCATCGCGGGCGCCGAAGGCCTGTTCGTGGCGATGCCGAGCCGCAAGCTCTGCGACCGCTGCCCGCAGTGCGGCGGCAAGAACTACGTTCGGTCGCGCTTCTGCAACGACTGCGGGACGCGGCTCGCGAAGGAGCGGGCCGGCACCGACGAGCGTGGCCGTCCGCGGCTCTACTCCGACATCGCCCACCCGATCCACCAGCGCGCTCGGACGTACTTCCAGGAGGGAATCCTGGCGGCCTACGAGGTCGAGCTCGAAGCCTCCCGCAAGGAGGGCTACGTCGCGAAGGAGATCGAGGGCATGGATTACGGCGCCTGGAGCTGACGGGGCGCGCGGGTCGGCGCGTAGGCGCGTCGGCATCCGTCCCGAGGAGACCTCCAGGTCCGCTGGAGAGCGACGCTCCGTGCGCCGCGCGGCACACGGGCGCCGGGATCGTTCGTCGGATTCGTGGACGCTCCGGCGGCCGGGCCCTCTTCCCGCCTGCTAACGTCTGCCCATGGCCATCGTCGTCTCGCTCCTGGAATCGGACCTCCCGTCGCTGCGCGCGGCGATGGACCGCAACGCGCCCCTCGCCGATCTCTTCGAGCTGCGCCTCGACCGCATCGGGAATCCTGGTGAGGAGGAGCTGCGCGAGCTGATCCAGAGTTCGCCCAAGCCCGTCATCGTCACGGTGCACGGCAAGGAGGGCTTCGGGGACTACGAAGGATCCCTCGACGAGCGCTTCGAGCTCCTGCACGCGGCGGCGCGCGCGGGGGCGCTGTTCGTCGACGTCGACTGGCGCTGGTCGCTCGACCTCGGCGACGTCGATGGCAAGTGCCACAGGATCGTCTCGCGTCATGAGCGGGAGGGCACGCCGGAGGACCTGCAGCCCCTCTGGGAAGAGCAGCGCGACGTGCTCTACGAAGGCGACGTCATCAAGCTCGTCACGCACGCGAACACCGCGCTCGACGGCCTGCGCGTCCTGCGCTACCTGCGCGAGGCGAACGGCTTGATCGCGTTCTGCACCGGCGAGGCTGGCCGCTTCACGCGCTTGCTGGCGACGATCTTCGGGTCGCCGTTCACCTACTGCGGGCCGAAGGCCCCCGGTGAGCTGACCGCGCCGGGCCAGCTGCGCGTCGACGACTACCACAGCTCGGCGCCGCCGGGCGGCTTCGGCCCGGGCACCGCGGTCTTCGGTCTCGTGGGCAAGCCCGTCGCGCATTCTTGGTCGCCGCGCATGCACAACATGGCCATGAAGGCGGCGCACCTCGACGCGATCTACTTGCCGTTCGAGGTGGACTCGCTCGACGAGTTCCTCGAGCTCGCCGACGACGAGAACTTCCGCGGCTTCTCGGTGACCGCGCCGCACAAGGAGGCGGCGCTGCGGCTGGCGAAGAGCGCCGAGCGCTCGGCGGAGCAGTCCGGCGCGGCCAACACGCTCGTGCGCGACCCCGCCGGCGGGTGGCTCGCCTCGAACTCCGACATCACGGCGCTGCGCCAGGTGCTCGAGGCGTCGCTCAAGGCGCACGCGCACCGAGGCAAGCGCGACATCGCGCCGGCGCACGCGCGCGTGCTGGTCATCGGCGCGGGGGGCGCGGCGCGCGCTGCGGCGCAGGCGACGCGCGAGGTGGGGGCCAAGCTCTCCATCGCGGCGCGTCGCGACGAGGCCGGGAAGGGGCTCGCGACGGACTTCCACGGACAGCACGTGCCGTGGGCCGATCTGGAGCGGGCGGAGTACGACGTGCTGATCCACTGCACGCCGGCTGGCAGCCTCGCGCAGCCGGACGCGTTGCCGTTCGACGCTGGCGTCCTGAGTGAGGGGCGCGTCGTCATCGAGGCGAACTACCGTCCCATGCTGACGCCGCTGCTCGCCGCCGCGCGCGAGCGCGACACGACCATGGTCCCCGGCGGCGAGTGGTTCGTGCGTCAGGCCATGGAGCAGTTCCAGCGCTTCACGCACCAGGCGCCCGACGAGACCCTGATGCGCAAGACCTTCGAGCACGCCTACGACGAGACCCGTCGAGGCGGAGCGCGCTGAGGTGAGCGCCGAGCGCGAGGACGGGCCGGGCGACCATGCGGCCGCAGCGGAGCACGCCGCCGGGCCCACGGGGCCCGAGGGGGTGCTCCCCCTCGCGCTCGTCGGCCTGCGAGCGTCGGGCAAGTCGACCGTGGGGCGTGCGCTGGCCGAGCGGCTGGGTCGCCCGTTCGTCGACCTCGACGACGCGCTGGCGCTGCGCTTCGGCGCGGGCGGCGAGAGCGCCGGCAGCGTCCTGCGCCGCCTCGGAGAGCCGCACTTTCGCGAGCTCGAGCGCGAGGTGCTGCGGACGGCGCTCGGC
>CAYGST010000452.1:2560-4489 GCA_964352415.1 uncultured Planctomycetaceae bacterium
CGGTACGGGTGGGGGTGCCGTCGAGCGCGCGGACAACCGCGCCGACCTCGCCTCGCTCGCTCGCGTGGTCTGGCTGCGCGCCTCTCCCGAGGTCCTCGTCGCCCGTCTGGCCGCCGACGCCTCCGACCGCCCACGACTGACGGAGCTCGACCCCGTGGCCGAGGTCCACGCGCTGGCCGCGCGGCGGGCGCCTCACTACGCGGAGGTGGCCGCGCTCACCGTCGACGTGGACGGGCTGGACGTCATGACGCTTCTCGAACGCATCGTCGCGCAGTTCGAACGATGAACGCGCGCAGGTTCGGCGCTGCGTTCGTCGAAGAATCAGCCCGGTCGTCATGGTCCCTTCACGGGACCGCCGGTAGGATGTCGTTGGAGAGAGCAATCACGGGCGAATGAAGGACATACGTCAGGTCGGAGTGGAGCGCTGGGGAACCCGGGCGCTCGGTCTCCTCCTGATCGCCGGTGGGCTCGCCGCTAGCGCCCAGGCCGACCGGCCCCGGCCCGCGGCGCTGCTCGTCCCGAAGGACGTCTCCACCGCCCGAACACGACCCGTCCCGAGCGATTTCCGTTCGCTGTGGATGGACCTGTCCACCCTGCGCGAGGCCGAGCTGACCAGCCGCGCGGACGAGCTCTGGGAAGCCGAGCCGCAGCTGACCCTGCGGGCGATGCTCCTGCGCGCGGGACGCGAAGTGCCGGCGACCGTCACGGCGGCTCGTCGCGGAGAGCGACTCGACCAGCGGTCCAGGAGCCTGGATTGGATCCGCGAGCGCATCGAGCGCGACGCCGAGGCCCGCGTCCTCTGGGACAGCGAGGTGCGCGAGCGCCTGGCCGACCCCGCTCAGACCACGCTCTGGCGTGCCACGGCGCGCACGCTCGGGCGACTGGGGGAGACGACCCTCGCCCCCGAGCTCGCCCGTCATCTCGACGGCGACGACGTGCAGCGCGCCGAGGCGGCGCGGCTCGCGCTGTTCGATCTCTTCCTGCGCTGGTTCGAGACGACCGAGGACTTCGATCGTTTCTGGCCGGATGCGCAGGGGACCTGCGGCGACAGCGTCTTCATGCTGACGGCACGTGAGAAGGAGCGCGAGGCGCGGGAGTCGTTGGTGCAGCTGCTCCGCTACGAGCCGCAGCGAGCCCCCGACCTCCTGGCGAGCCCCGACGCGCGCCTGCGCGCGGCCGCTGCCGAGTCGCTCGGTCGGGCGCAGAACGGAGATGCGAGCGAGGCGCTGGCCGCACTCTTCGCGCACCTCGAGACGGAGTCCAACGGTGAGGCGTTCCAGGCAGCGGTCGCGGCGCTGCTCAAGACCCAGTCGGCCGCGGAGAGCAACGCGCCGGAGGTCCAGCGCCTGCGCGCGATCCTCACCTCGCGCATTCGCGAGGGCAACGAGGACCTGCAGGCACCCCTGGCCGATGCGCTGCGACGGTTGCCCTGGTCGAGCGAGGGGCTCGGCGAAGACGGCCTCTTCGTCGGAGTCGACGCGCTGGTCGGACAGGTGAGGCGACTGATGGCGCCGGAGCGCCTCACGGATCGCGACGCGCTGGTCACGTGCCTGGCAGCGCTGCAGTCGCTCGCGCGTCGCGCGGACGAGGCGGAGCTCGCGGTCGAGCCGCGGCTCGCACCCGTGACGCCGTTGCTGCTCGAGCGCATGGAGGATTCGGCTGAGTCCGTCGGCGTGCGCATCGCCGCCGCCCAGTTCCTGCCGCTCGTCGGAGACGCGCAATCGCTCGCGCGGGCCGCCGCTGTGCTCGATGCGCAGGGGACGCCGGCCCAGCTCGCCTACAGCCTGCTCGGCTCGATCGGTCCGCTCGCGGCGGAGCTACCGCCGGACGACGCCGCGGCCCGGCTGGTCCTCGAGACCTTGCTCGCGCGACTCACCGGTGACGACGCCAACCTGCGCCAGCGCGCGCTCGCGCAGCTCAGCAGCGAGG
>CAYGST010000453.1:0-1580 GCA_964352415.1 uncultured Planctomycetaceae bacterium
CGCCGCGCGCCCGGGCCCCGGGGCGGGGGGGGTGTTTGCCCGGGGGCCCCCCACCGGGGGGGCGCGCGGCGGGCAGCGGGGTAGGGGGGCGCGGGCTGCGGGGAGGGGACGCGGGCTGCGCGCCTCCGCATTTGCCGGGTATCCTCTGCGCTCTTCTGCGGTACCCAGCCCTCTGCCCATGTCCATCGTGCTCCGATTCCTCGCCCTCCCGGTCCTGATCGCCATCACCGCCTGCGGCGGGGACGAAGTCGAAGGGGGCGGCGCCTCGGGGCCCGCGAGCGGCGCGACGGGCCGCGACACGCCCGTCGAGATCCGCGTCCAGCGGGTCGAGGGGGAGGCCGTCGCTGGCCTGCGCCAGGCGCTCGAGTTCGGCGACTTGCGGGACATCGAAGCGCGTTTCGACGCCGCTCTGCCGGGACTCGACGTGGAGGGCGCGCTGCTCAGCGCGCGCCTCTGGACCCTGCGAGGCAATGACGTCGAGGCCACCACGCGCATCGAAGCGGCGCGCGCCGAGGCGCCCGACGACCCGCGCGTCTACGCGACCGCGGCCGAGCTCAACGCGGCCTCGGGTCGCCTGGAGACCGCCCGCGAGGAGCTGCGCCGCGGCGTCGATCTGTGCGGCATGTGCCCGGAACTCCTGCGCGCGCAGGGCATCATCGAGCTCTGTCGTCAGGGCGGAGCCGCGCGCGGTCTCGACCTGATCGACTGGGCGCTCGAGCACGACCCGGACCTCCCGTTCGTCGATCGCCCGCGGGGCCAGGGGCACCTGCTGCTCGCCAAGGCGGCGTTGAGTCAGGGCAAGAAGCGCGCGGCGCTGCAGGAGGTCCGTCTCGCGCTCTCCTTCGACCCTGAGGACGCGGACACGAAGCTGTTCCTCGTCGACGCCCTCGGCGCGAACGGCGACTTCCCGAACGCCGTGCTGGTCCTCGAAGAGCTCAACGCGGCGGGCGCCGACCGTCGCTCGGAGCTCGCCCTGATGTACAAGCGCGCCGGCCTCGCCGAGCTGGTGCTCAGCCACCGGGAGGCCGCGCTCGAGTACTTCGTCAAGGCGCGCAGCGCCGGTCTCGAGGACGACGAGCTCGGCTCCGCGGCGACCATGCTGCGCGAGGAGGCCGAGCTCGCCATGGAGGCGGGCGTCGCGGCCTTCGAGCAGCGTCACCTCGTCCAGGCGCGCGAGCACTTCGAGCGCGCGCTGCACTTCGACGACTCGCTGCTCGTCGTGCACAGCCAGCTCGCCGTCGTGCTCTTCAACCAGCGCGAGTTCCTGCCCGCGGCGACCCACTGGCGGCGCGTCCTGGACGAGGCGCTGGAGAACGACATCGTCCTGCCCGATCCGATCCACATCTTCCTCTCGAAGGCGCTCTTCGGTGCTGGCGAGACGGACGCGGCGCGCTCGGTGCTGACGGCCTACGTCGAGCGCGAGCCCGAAGGGCGCTGGGCGGACGACACCCGCGCGCTGATCGCGGACATCGACGAGTAGCGCGCGACCCCCACGCCGTCGGAACCTGATTGAAAAACGCCGGCTGACGATGCGCTCGAGGTCGTCGCGCGCGCTGGCCGTGTCCTTGGCCGCCAGGGTC
>CAYGST010000453.1:1680-4456 GCA_964352415.1 uncultured Planctomycetaceae bacterium
GACGATGCGCTCGAGGTCGTCGCGCGCGCTGGCCGTGTCCTTGGCCGCCAGGGTCAGGAGCGCGCGGTTGAAGCGCGCGTCCGTCAGCGTCGGGTCGATCCCGAGCGCCTTGCCGTAGGCGGTGATGGCGGCGTCGGGGTTGCCCGACTTGCGCTCGAGCTCGCCGGCGAGGGCCCAGGCGCGCGCGAACTTCGGGTCGCGCTCCAGCGCTGCGTCGACCGCGACGCGGGCGCGTTCGAGCTCGTCCACGCTGGCCCACAGCTGCGCCAGTCCGAAGCGCGGCAGCGGGTCATCCGGCGCCTCGATGATCTGGATGCGGCGCGTCTTGTAGAAGGCCTGCCACGCTGCCCAGCTCTGCGACTGCTCGCGAAAGCGGCGCGCGCTGTCGAGGTCCCGCGCGCTGAGGGCCGCCTGCGCGAGCAGGTGCCAGGCCGACGGCGCTTCGGGCGAGAGGCGCGCGCGCTGCACGAACTCCTGCAGGAGCGGCACGGCTGCCCCGAGGTCGCCCTTCCGCTGGTGGGCCTTCGCGAGCACGATCCAGGCGTCCAGCACCTCGCCGTGCTGCACCGGCTGGCCCGCCTGCATGCTCGCGAGCCGCGCGATGACGGCGTCGAGTCGATCCGCCTCGAGGTCGAGCCGCGCGAGCGCGACCTCGACCTCGCCGCGGGTGGCTGCGCTCGGCTCGGCAGAGCGCAGCAGCGACGTGGCCTCGTCGGCGCCGCCGGTCGCGGAGAGCGCGCGGGCGTAGAGCGCGAGCAGGCGGCCGTCACGGGAGGCCTCCGCGCCGTCCGTCAGTAGCGCGCGCGCGCGGCGGACGACCTCCGCTGGGCGGTCGAGCTCGAGGGCGTCGCGCCACCGTTCGGCGAGCGCCGCCGTGTCGTCCTCGCGGACGAGGGGCGTGGCCGCGGAGCGCAGCCCGAGCGACCCGGCAAGGGCGCCCGGCACGAGCGCAGCGCCGGCGAGGAGCGCGAACGTGATTCGGGTGAGGCGCTTCACTGCCACACCTCCTCGCGCACGAGGCCGCGGGCCTCGTCGATGTACAGCGTGCGGTTCGCCGCGCCGCCGGGCAGCACCGTCTCGGCGCCGGAGGGCCACTGCACGCGCAGCTCCGCGAAGCGCTGCTCCTCGCCGAGCCCGAAGTGCAGCACGGGGGTCGACGCCGACTGATAGCCCTGCGCCGTCTGACGCTCCTTCAGCAGCGCGAAGGCCGACTCGGCTTCGCCGAGCACGACGGCGACGCGCGCGCCCGTTCCGTCCCGCGGCGTGCGCCGCTCGCCCGCCTTGCGCGGCATCGAGTGGGTGACGGTCGACTCGAGCACGACGGCGAGCCGGTTGGCGTCCTCGCCGCTGTCGTTGATGCCGAGGCGGCACGCACCGTCGATCGTCGTGACGACGAGGTCGGGCCGGCCGTCGCCGTCGAGGTCGCCGACAGCGCTGCCGCGGCTGCCCTTCGCCGACGAGAACAGCGAGCCCGGGTACGGCGACACGAAGCGCGTCGCCTGCGCGAGCGGACCGAGACTCCAGAGCGTGTCCGGCTGCGCGTAGCTCGTGCCGGTGAGCTCCTCGTCCGCCTGCGGGTAGACGTGGCCGTTCGCGGTGAACAGCTCCAACCAGCCGTCGCCGTCGAAGTCCTCGATGTGGACGCTCCAGGAGAGCAGTGGCCGCGACTCCTTGCCGAGCCCGAAGCGGAACGTCTCGTTGCTGAAGCCGAGCGTGCTCCCGAAGTAGAGGCCGGTCGGCTCATCGCTGAAGTTCGTCACCGCGTAGTCGGGCAGCCCGTCGCGGTTCACGTCGCCGACCGCGAGACCCATGCCGGCCTCCGGCATGCCGTCCGCGCTGAACGCGAAGCCCGCTTCGTAGCCGTGGTCGCGCAGCACGCCGTTGCCGTCGTTGACGAGCAGCAGGTTGGCGGTGCTGTCGTTGGCGACGAACAGATCCGTGTCGCCGTCGCCGTCGACGTCCGACGGCAGGACCGCGAGCGTGTAGCCGGCTTCGTGGTCGGGCAGCCATTCGGCGGTCATGAGGAAGCCGCCGCCCGGCTGTCCGCGGTAGACGCGGTCGGCCTGGGCGGGGAGGCCGCGCGGACCGCAGTACACCTCGTGTCCCTTCCAGCGACAGGGCAGCGCGAGCGCGCCGTCCTCGATCTGGCCGATCGGTGGGTTCTGTGGGTCGAGCTTCAGGTAGAAGCCCGCGTAGAGGTCGAGGATCCCGTCGCCGTCCGCGTCGAACAGCGCCAGGCTCGTGATCCAGTGGGGGGACACGCCGAACGGGCGCTCCTCGCCCGGCTCCAGCTTGCCGCCGTCCTCGGCGTCGACGAGCGACTGCCAGGACTCGAGCGCGCCGCTCTTCGACTGGATCAGGACCTCGAGTCCGCCGTAGCCTCCGGCGACGAGGTCCGTGAGGCCGTCGCCGTTCAGATCGCCCGTGGCGAACCCTGTCCACCAGCCGGAGAGGCCGGGTCCGGGGGCGCGCTGGAAGTTCCCCTCGCCGTCGTTCAGGAACACCTCGAGGTCCGCGCCCGGGCCCTCGAGCGCCTTCTTCAGCGAGCCGAGGCCCTGGCCGAAGACGACGTCGAGGTCGCCGTCGCCCTGCAGGTCGAGGAGCGCGACGCCGGCGCCGTTGGCCTCGAGGATGGTCGCCTTCAACGCCTCGCCGGAGCGGTTCACGTAGTCGAGGCCGCGCGCCGCGGCCTCGTCGGGCCAGCGCGCGCCGCCCGGGTCGGCTGCGGGCGTGGGGGCGGGCGCGGAGCCGCTGCCGGCCGCGTCCGGTGCGGAGC
>CAYGST010000454.1:0-4443 GCA_964352415.1 uncultured Planctomycetaceae bacterium
GTCGAGACCATCGACGTGATTCGCACGGAGGTCGCGCTCGCGGAGCTGGCGCTCGCCTTCGAGGACGAACAGCAGACCATCGCGCAGCTCGAGCTGCGCCGCGCCGAGGCGATGGTCGCGCAGGCCACGATCACCACGCCGGTCTCCGGCGTGGTCATCGAGCGACTGCTCTCCCCCGGCGAGATCCTCAACCGCACCGGCCACGACGAGGTGCTGACGATCGCCGAGCTCGACCCGCTCGTCGTCGAGGTGCACGTGCCGATCGAGCATTACGACGACATCGAGCTGGGCACGCGCGCCGTCGTTCGACTGGATGGCACGGGAGACGCGACCCGCACCGCCGAGGTGCACGTGAAGAACGCGGTCGTCGAGACCGCGAGCCGGACCTTCCGCGTCCAGCTGCACCTGCCGAACCCCGACCACCACCTGCCCGCCGGCCTGCGTTGCCGCGTGAGCTTCGAGTAGCCCCCCCTCGCACGCCGAGCCAGCCGCCGAGACCATGACCGACGCCAACGAACCCGAAGAGCTCGACAAGGAGCTGCCGCAGGAAAACCGGCCGATCGACGAAGGAGACTTCGCCCCGCTGCAGGGCGAGGCCCTCGAGCCTCGCATCATGCTCTCGGCGACCTGGGTCGACGCCGTTTCGGACGACGTCATCGACGATGCGACCGAAGGTGCCGACGTGTACACCGGCTCGACCGCGGACGACTTCGCGGAGGCGCTGGGCGGCGACGACACGCTGTTCGGTGACGCGGGCAACGACCAGCTCTTCGGCGGAGCCGGCAGCGACCTGCTCGAAGGCGGGACCGGTGACGACCTCCTCGATGGCGGCAGCGGCACCGACACGGCCAGCTACGCAAGCGCGGACGCCGGCATCACGATCGATCTGACGAGCGAGGATGCGCAGGACACCGGCGGCGCAGGCACGGACACGCTCACGGGAATCGAAGGCGTTGTCGGCAGCGCACACGACGACATCTTGTGTTTCAGTTCGCCTTCGGACGGCGCGACCTACACGGTCGACGGCAACGGCGGATCGAACACGATCGACCTCTCCGGTATCAACTCCGCCGACGTGCAGTTCACGGATGGAGGGATGTCGGTGAACCTCGGCAACGGGCAGTCCTTCTCCGTCGAGTACTCGAACATCGACACGATCCAGTTCGGCGACGAGACGGCGACGGTCCTCTCAGGAGACCACGACGCGACGACCGCGGACGGACCCGGCGGCCTGTTCATCGACGGGGACGTCGCGTTTCAGGTCGACCTGGATGGAGCGGGTAGCCTGGATTGGTCCTACGACGCGGACAGCGACACGCTCACGATCTCAGACACCGACGGCACGAACCTCTCCACGGACATCGCCGTTCGCGACCTTGGGAACTCCAGCGTTGCGATCGACTCGGTCCAGATCGAAGGTGATCTGCGTTCGTTCTCGACGGACACCGACCTCGGCCTCCTGCGCATCCGCTCGGGCGACGGGAACAACTTCTTCGGCGTGACGGAGATCAACGCCGGAGGCGGCAGCGGATCGATCGATACGATCGAGTACTACACGGAAGGCAGCGAGTCGGGCGCCATCCGGAACCACGACGTCATCGTCAACGCGGACGTGGGGGCGATCTCCTTCCCGTTCGACCTCGAGTGCGGCTACACGGTCAACGGCGACGTCGGATCGATCACGGTCGGGGACGACCTCGGAGACGGCGGATCCTCTAGCCCCGGCATCGTCGTCGAGGGCGACCTCGGGTCGCTGGTCATCGGGGACGACATGAAGCAATCGGCCTCCCTCCGCGTATCGGGAGAGCTCGGCTCGTTCGAAGCTCAGACCGTCACGTCGACCGGCGGGATCCAGGTCGGATCACTGGGGACGCTCACCCTGTCGGGCGAGCTGCGGGACGACCTCACGGTCGCCGGCGACGCGGGCGAGATCGCGGTCGGCACCCTCAGCGGAAGCGTCACGATCGGAGGAGACCTCGACTCGCTCACATCGACGAACCTGAGCGGCAACGTCACGGTGACTGCCGCAGTTGGTGCGTTCAGCCTCACGGACGGCGGCGACACCTTCGACGAGAGCTTCGACAGCACGCAGTCCGTCACGTACGACGGCACTTCCCTGACCACCACGGACTACGACCCTCCCGCGGTTGCCGACGCCGGGATCGACCAGGACGTCGAAGTTGGCGCAGTGGTCACGCTGGACGCGTCGGGCAGCGCCGATCCGGAAGGACAAACCCTGACCTACGAGTGGGTACAGGTTTCCGGCCCCACCGTGATCCTCGACGACCCGACCGCCGAGTCGCCCTCGTTCACGACGCCGGATGGAGTCGTCAACACCGAGCTCGTCTTCCAGCTGGAGGCGAACGACGGCACGACTGTCGTCACCGACCTCATGACCGTCACCGTCGGCGCCGACGCGGGAGCGCCGGACGCGGTGGCGAACGCGAACGTCACGGGCGCGTGGAGCTATCAGTACTTCGATCACGACGAGAGCCTGCACAACCTCAGCGAAGCCGGCTTCACCGAGGACGGCGGCAGCGAGAGCTCGCTCGTTCCCACCGAGACAGGCTTGACGACAACGCTGGACCCGAGCGCGATCGACAACGGGAACGAATTCGCGCTCCGGTTCACGACGACGCTCACCATCGACGAAGCCGGGAGCTACACGTTCCGCACGCACGGTGACGACGGCATCAAGCTGTTCATCGACAACGTCGAGATCATCGATGACGACGGCCTGCACAGCCCGCACACCCGCACCTCCGCGGCACAGTCCCTCGGTCCGGGGACGTACGAGGTCGAGGTCGTGTACTTCGAGAACTGGGGGCAACAGGTGCTGGACGTCAGCATGTCCGGCCCCGACACCGACGACGGCTTCGTCTCCCTCGGTGGCTACGACGGCGTTGCCGCCGAGAGCCCGGAGTACGCCGAGGGCGACACCGTGCAGCTCGACGCGAGCGGCTCGGCCGACCCACAGGGTGGCGGTCTGACCTACGCCTGGACCCAGGTCGCTGGCCCTGAAGTCAGCATGGACGACGCGGGCTCCGCCACGCCTCGATTCACGATGCCCACGGGCTACGCGAACACGGAGATGACCTTCGAGGTCGCCGTGTCCGACGGGGTGAACACCTCGATCGAAACGATCACCGTCCTGCTCAACGGTGATGCCGAGGCGCCAGACGCGGAAGCAGGCTTGAACCTGTCCACCAGCGAGGGCGAGCAGATCACCCTAGACGGCGGTGGCTCGAACGACCCCGGCGGTGACGGACTGACCTACACCTGGACGCAGACCGGTGGACCGAGCGTCACGCTCGACGATTCCAGCGCCGCCACGCCCACCTTCACCGCCCCCGAGGGTAGCGAGAACTACGAGTTGAGCTTTCAGCTCGAGGTCTCCGACGGAACGTACAGCTCGACCGACGTCGTCCACGTTGCGGTCGCAGCCGTTGACGACGCCCCCATCGCTGATGCGGGCAACGACTTGACGGTCGACGAGGGCGAGGTCGTCCAGCTCGGAAACGAGCAGCCGCGACCGGAGCCCATCGACTTCTCCGGGGTCTCGGTCGACAGCTACGGCGGCTCCAACCAGGACTTCAACACGACCGTCTCGATCGAGGACGATGGCGACACGCTGCACCTGACAGGAAACGGCTGGAAGAAGATCGACCTGCCGTACACGGTCACGGCGGACACGATCCTCGAGTTCGACTTCAAGGCGCCCGTCGAGGGCGAGATCCACACCATCGGCTTCGACACGGACCTCGGTCTCAACTCGAACCGCTCGTTCAAGCTGCACGGGACACAGAACTGGGGAACGACCTCCGGTATCGAGCCGTACGACGACAGCGGCGACTGGATGCACTATTCGATCCGCGTGGGTGACTACTACACCGGTGACTTCGAACACCTGACGTTCGGCAACGACGACGACACGAGCGACGGGATCGACAGCTACTTCTCCAACCTGCGGGTCTACGAGGCCAGCGAGGTCACCTCCCCCGACCCCGAAGGTGGCGAGGTCAGCTACACCTGGGTGCAGACCAGTGGCCCCTCTGTCGTACTCGACGACCCGCACGCTGCCACGCCGAGCTTCACCGCGCCGGATCTCGTGGTGAACTCCGACATCACCTTCGAGCTGCAGGTCAGCGATGGCACGACAACCTCCGTCGACACGGTCACGATCACGGTCAACGCCGACGACGATGCTCCCAGCGCCGAAGCAGGACCCAATCAGGTTGTCGATGAGCACGACCTCGTCACGCTGAACGGGATCGGAAACGACCCCGAAGGCGTCGACCTGACCTACAACTGGGTCCAGACCGGCGGACCGAGCGTCACGCTCGACGACCCGAGCGCGACATCGCCCAGCTTCACCGCCCCCGAGGGCCTGGTGAACTCCGACATCACCTTCGAGCTGCAGGTCAGCGATGGCACGACAACCTC
>CAYGST010000455.1:0-4442 GCA_964352415.1 uncultured Planctomycetaceae bacterium
TCGGCGGCAGCACGATCGACGCCGTGCTCGGCACGTTCTGCGGCCTCCTGATCGGCCAGCTCGACGCGGGTCAGGTGCATGCGCTGCGCCGCGCCCTCGCCGAAGCCGTAGAGCAGCGAGGTCGGCGTCGAGAGGAACTGGCCGACGAGGCCGAGCTGCGCGGAGCAGCTGGTGAGCGCTTCCTCGAGGCGCATCGCTGGCGCGCCGTGGGCGTGAAGCAGCTGGCCGAGGCGCACGAGGAAGGCGCGCGCGAGCTCGTCGCGGCTCGCGTCGCTGACCTCGTCGAGCTGGGTAGTGAGGTTCGTCACGCGACCGTGCTCAGAGCAGTCGCGGCCAGAGCCGCAGCAGGAAGACGACCAGGGCGAGCCCCTGCGTGGTCGCGGCCGTGTGCACGGTCCAGTGCATCCAGGCGGGCTCGGGCACCAGGTAGCCGAGCGTGCACTCCCCGGAGAAGCGCACGAGCGTGCTGAGGACGAGCAGGCCGTACAGAGTGGCGTCGAGCCGCGGCCGCTCGCGCTCTGCGGGCGGCAGCTTCCACAGCGCCACGCCGCAGACGGCGAACATCAATCCGCCGACGAGCACCATGTGCGTGTGCGCCGAGACGTACCAGCGGTGCATGATCCCCGAGCCGATGTGGATCGCCGACGACATGTGCATGCCCGTGAGCACGCTCAGGATCGTGAAGACGATCGCGGTCTTCAGATAGCGGCGGGCGAGGGGGGGCATGAGGACCGTCGAGGCTAGCGGCGCAGCAGCGCGAGCACACGCGCCTTCACCGAGGCCATGTCGACGACGCCGTCCTCGGGCACGCCGCCGCAATCCGCGAAGGGCTGCGAGGCGAGGAACACCGGACCGTCCTCGGGCGCTTCGGGCGGGCGCCCGTGGCTGCCGCCGACGAGCGTCGCGTCGGTGGGGATGACGTCCATCAGGTAGCGGAAGCCGAGCTTCTTCTGCGCGACGCGGCGCACGACGCGCAGCATCGGCGCGGCGAGTTCGGGGTCGACGAACAGCTCGCACGGGTCGTAGCCGGGCTTCGAGTGGATGTCGACGGTCGTGGCGAAGTCGGGCCGCCTCGACTCGTCGAGCCAGTAGTAGTATGTGAACCAGGCCCCGGGCGCCGCCATGACGATCAGGTCGCCCGCGCGCGGGTGGTCGAGCCCGAGCTCCTCGCGCTCGGCGCCGGACCACAGGCCGTCGACGCCGTCGAGGCCTTCGAGCGCGGCGCGCGCGGCGCTCTCGTCCTCGGGCGACTTCAGGTAGACGTGCGCGAGCTGGTGGTCGACGACCGCGAAGGCGCGGCTCTTGAACGGATCGAGCTCCTCGCCGCGCGGTGAATCGCGGACCTCGAGCAGGCCGGCGCGGCGCAGCGCGCGGTTGATGTCCACGGGCCGGTCGACGGCCTCGATGCCGTACTCGCTCACCGCCACGACCTCGACGCTGTGCCGCTCGGCCGCGGCGACGAGCTCACCGAAGATCCCGTCGAGTTCGCGCAGCGCCTGGCGCGAGCGCGGGTCGTCGGGGCCGAAGCGCTGGAAGTCGTAGTCGAGGTGCGGGAGGTAGGCCATCGTCAGCGACGGACGCTCCTGAGCGAGCGTCCTCAGCGCGGCGTCCGCGATCCAGCGGCTCGACGCGAGCCCGGACTTCGGTCCCCAGAACTGGAAGAACGGGAACGGGCCGAGCTCCGCCTCTAGCCGCGCGCCGAACTGGGTCGGATCGCTGTAGGTGGCGAGCACCTTGAGGCCATCGGCGCAGTAGAACGGCCGCGGCGTCACCGACCACTCGACGTTTGCGCCGAGGTTGAACCACCAGAACAGCTTGGCGCAGGTGAAGTCCGGGTGCTCGGCGCGAGCGGCGTCGTACAGCAGCTCGCCGGAGACGAGGCGGTTCGCCTGGCGCCAGAGCTTGGGCTCCATCGTCGCGGGGTCGAGCCAGCCGTTGCCGACGACGCCGTGCTCGTCGGGCGCGAGCCCCGTCAGCATCGTCGCCTGGGCCGAGCAAGTGACCGCGGGCAGGACGGCGCTCATCGGCGCGCACGCGCCGCGCTCGGCGAAGGCCGCGAGGTGGGGGGTCTCGGGGCCGATGAGGCGCCGCGTGAGACCGACGAGGTCGAGCAGGAGGACCGGCTGCATGGCCGGGATCCTACCGCTTCGCGGCGCTCAGAGCGCTTCGATGTGTGCCAAGAGCCCGGCGTCGAGCGCGCGCCAGTCCAGGCCTCCGAAGGCCTTGTCGATCGCCTCGTCGTGGGAGGTGCCCTTCATGAGCTCGGCGAGCAGCGCCTCGAGCGCGTCCTCGTTCTTCACGGAGGAGTGCTTCAGGTAGTGGATGAAGGCCCAGGCCTGCGCGTAGTTCCAGCGGCCGTCCTGCATGAACTGGGGCTGGGAGAAGCGCACGAAGACCTGCAGCGGCACGAGCTTGTCCCGCAGGGAGCGTCCGGCGGTCTGCAGCGTCTGCAGGCGCGAGTCGAGGACGCGGCCATCGTCCCAGCGACCATCCGGCGCCTTCAGCCCCGCGAAGTACTCGGCCAGGCCCTCGTTGACCCACAGCGGCGGGGCGGCCATGACCGAGTCGAGTAGCTGGTGGAAGCCCTCGTGGCGCGCCGTGCGGTGGAACTCGTCGAGCGGGTCCGTGCGGAGCACGAGCAGCTGCTTGAGGAACGGCGAATACATGCCCTGGGTGTGCTCGAGGCGCACGTCGAACACGTCGTCGAGGTAGTCGCGGTAGCTGCCGTTGCCGGAGAACACGTAGACCTGGAAGCGCTGCGACGGGACGCCGAGGTCGACGCCGATGCGGCGGCTGACCTGGCGCAGCGACTCCTCCAGCTCGTTCGCGACCTCGCGGCAGGCGTCGCGCGAGAGGTCCGACGCGACGTCGTAGTGGCGCGAGCTGAACGCGAACTTCCCGCTCCACGCGGGGCCGCGCAGACCCTTCGTCGCGGTGACGGCGATCTCCTGGAACTCGTGCGCGGGCAGGCCGGACTGGATGGCGCCGGCGATCACGTCGAGGCTCGCCTGGAAGCGGCCCGACACGAGCAGCAGCCGCGAGAGGTAGTGAGCGGCGTCGAAGTAGGCCGGGTGGCGCTCGACGCAGGTCGTGAGCATCGCGATGGCGTCGTCGCGCTGGCGCAGCCCCTCGAGCGCCTGCGCGCCGAGCAGCGCGGCGATTCCGAGGTCCGGCTCGCGGCGCAGCAGCCACTTCGCCTCGCGCGCGACGGTCTCGAGGTCCTTGGTCTTCGTGGCGTCGGCCAGCGCGTTCCAGCGCGGGACGAGGCTCTGCGACAGCTCTTCGGGCTCGACGCCGCGCGGCTTGCCGCCCGCGGGGAGCCCCGCGTGCTTCGGCCCGGCGAGCGCCGTGGCGATCCAGCTCGGCACGCTGTCGGCGAGGCTCCACTGCGCCTCGAAGGCTGGCCACTCGCGCTGGAAGACGACGTCGCGCTGGCGCTGGTGCCAGCCGATCGCTTCGCCTTCGACGGAGTAGGCGCCGCGCGGCGGGCGCGACGGCGCGAAGGCCAGCGTGCCCCACAGATCGCGCGGCTTGCTGATGGCGAGCACCGAGCGGCCGTCGAAGGTCGCCTTGACCTGGGTCTCCTGCACGGACACGGCGATGACGCCGGCGGCGTCCTCGTCGACGACGAACTCCGCGCGCTCGCCTCGCGCGTCGCGCCACTGGCCCTTCAGCTGGACGAAGCGCCGCACCTGGTCGCGCTTCAGTCCCGGACCCGAGGTCTCGACCAGCCCGAAGGTGAGCTGCGCCATGCTGCCGGGGCCTGCGCAGACGGCGACCGACGCGTCGGTGTCGCCGCTGACCTCGAACTCGTAGGGGCCGGAGAACTCGACGTCGAAGATCAGCGCCGAGGACTGCGCGTCGAAGTCGGGGAACTCGCCGGCGCCGTAGCGCAGGGTCAGCGTGCCGCGCGCGGCGTCGCTGCGCACGAGCTGGCCCTCGACCAGGCTCGCGACGTCGAGCGCGCCCTTGTGCTCCCAGAACGCGCAGCGCTTCAGCACGAGCTCGACCTCACCGAGCCGTCCGAGCACGTAGCGCTCGCCCGTGTGCGCCTCGAGCGCGAGATCGAGCTGGCGCCGCGCGGCCTTCCATTCGGCGCGGTCCATGCGCTGCTGCACGCGCTCCAGCTCGCGGCCGAAGGCGACGGCGCCGGCCGAGTCGTTCTGGGCGCCGGCTGGCGCGGCGGCGTCGCGCGCCCTGGGGCTCTGTGCGAGCTCCGGCTCCTGGAGCGAGATCGGCGAGGTGACGAGCGCCCCGAGGGCGAGGAGCGAAGCGAGAGCGGCGTTCATGTCAGCGAGGCGTGCGGTGCGGAGGTCCGGTCCTGTATCGAGGCCCCTGGCCCAGGACCTCAACCCCGCGGCGCAAAAGGCGAGCCGGAGGGCCCTGGGACGCTCCAGGAGCGGTGAGCGGCTGGGGGGGGGGAGTTGGTGACCGGCCGGGGG
>CAYGST010000456.1:0-4434 GCA_964352415.1 uncultured Planctomycetaceae bacterium
CTATCCTGGGGTGATGCGGGCCGGGGAGGCCCGCAGGTCCACTCTCCACTCAGCATCACGAGACTCATGCTCCGATCGACTCTCCTCAGCCTCGGCGCGGCCACGCTCGCCGGCGGCCTCGCCCACGCGCAATCCTTCAACTACCCCGACTTCACGAGCACCACCGGTCTGAACACCGTCGGCCTCGCGGCTCAGAGCGGCGCGATCCTGCGCCTCCAGGACAACGTCGCCCCCGCCAACGGCGGCGACAACCGCGGCGCCCTCTGGAACGCGACCGCTGTCAACGTCGTCGGTGGCTTCGACACCACGTTCGTCTACAGCATGAACTCCCCGTCGACGACGGGCGGCAGCGACGGCCTCGCCTTCGTGATCCAGAATGACCTGGTCGCGTCGAGCGCTCCGATCGTGAACGGCTCGCCCGACGGGGTCGGCAACATGGCCATCGGGCGTCACGCCGCCGCGGCCGGCTTCGGCGCGTTCCTCAGCCCGATGGTCGGCGACTCCGTCGACAACTCGCTCGCGATCCACCTCGACACGTACAACAACGCGAGCCCCTGGGGCGACGCCAACAACAATCACATCAGCGTTCACACGGGCGGCAGCGCTGACAACAGTCAGGACGAGTCGTTCTCCATCGGGCGCACCGGCTTCCTCGGGACGGACCTGAACGACGGCGCCAACCACACCGTGCGCGTGCTCTACGTCCCCGGCACCCTCGAGGTCTACGTGGACGGAGCGCTCGAGCTGACCGTCGCGTACGACTTCAACGCGGGCGGAGTCTACGCGGATAGCGCTGCCCCGATTGGCGGATTGAACCTCGTCAGCGGTACTTCCGCGTTCGTCGGCTTCACCTCGGGTGCAGGATCCGCGCGCGAGAATCGTGACATCGTCTCCTGGTCCTGGATGTCGAGCTCGGTCAACAGCGGCGCGGCCTACTGCTTCGGTGACGGCACCGGCGCGGCGTGTCCCTGCGCGGCCTTCGGCGCTCCCGGCGCCGGATGCGTGTCCACGAGCGGGACGGGCGCGACGCTCGCTGCCTCGGGCAACGCCGACGTCGCCAACGACAGCTGGCAGCTCGACGTCTCGGGCGCTCCGGCGAACAAGCCGGGCCTGTTCTTCCAGGGCACGAACCGCCTCAGCAACGTCACCGCCGGTGACGGCGTCCTGTGCTCGAACTCGAGCCTGCGCTACGGCGTGAACGTCACCGACGCGAACGGCAACGTCACGCAGTCGGGCTTCGGCGCGAACGCGATGGCCGGTCAGTCCCTGAACTACCAGTACTGGTTCCGCGACACCGGCAACCCCTGCAACGCCGGCGGCTTCAACTTCTCGAACGGCTGGACCGTGACCTGGCAGTAGGCCCGGTCCACTCCCCTGACGCACCACGACCGGGCGCCGCCGCAGAGCACTGCGGCGGCGCCCGAGTGCGTTGCGGGCGTGCGCTCGTCGCGCTGCGTCGCCGCGCCAAGGCCTGGACGCCCGCCAAGGCACGCAGTCACGCACGTCGCTCCGCGCGCTACGGCGAGCGCCGCGAGTCCACGGATCAGACGTAGCGGCGGCGCTTGTACGAGCTCGGGATCCCGAGCTGGCGCCGGTACTTCGCGACGGTGCGCCGGGCGACCTCGTGGCCGCGGCGCGCGAGCTCCTCGGCGACCGCGTCGTCGGAGAGCGGATCGCTCGGGTCCTCGGCGTCGAAGATCGCCTGGACGATCGCCTGCAGGTCGTCGCGTGCGGGGGCCTCGCCGTCGCCGGTCGCCTTCTGGAAGAAGTGCTTGAGGGGCAAGATGCCCCACGGGCACTGGACGTACTTGCCGCTGACGGTGCGGCTGATCGTGCTGACGTGCAGCTCTAGCTCGGCCGCGAGCTCGGTCATCGAGAGCGGACGGAGGTGGCCGGGGCCGTGTTCGAGGAACGCCCGCTGGCGCTCGCAGACGACGCTGGCGAGGCGCAGCAGGGTGGCGCCGCGCTGTTCGACCGCGTCGACGATCCAGCGAGCGCGCTCGACCCGGTCGCGCGCCCAGGCGCGCACGTCCTTCGGCAGCTCGCGGCCACGCGAGAGCTCGGCGACCTCGGGGTCGATCGAGACGGTCGGGAGCGAGCCGCGGGCGAGGCGCACGTCGAAGCCGCCGCCCTCCGCGGGCTCGACGACGATGTCGGGGCGCAGCGCGAACGACTCCTCGTTCGACGCGCGCAGCCCGGGGCGAGGATCCAGGTGGCGCAAGCGCCCCAGGAGCTCCCCCAGCTCGTCCAGCTCGACGCCGAGGCCGCGGGCCACGGCGGGCAGGCGGTTCTTCGCGACGTCGTCGAGGAACTCCTCGAGCAGACGGCAGAGCGCGCCGTAGTCCTCCGCGCCCTCGTCCAGCTGGAGCAGCAACGATTCGATCATGTCGCGGCCGCCGACCCCGCGCGGCTCGAGGCCCTGCAGCGCGGCGATCGCGCAGCCGAGCTGTTCGGCGTCGGGGAGCAGCCCGGACTGCGTGGCGAGCTGCAGGAGCTCGTCGTCGCTCGGGGAGAGGTAGCCGTTGTCGTCGAGGCAGCCGACCAGGAACTCGAGCCAGGCGCGACGCTCGTCATCGAGCTCGAGCAGCGTCAGCTGCTCGGCCAGCTCCTCCTCGAGCCCGCCGGAGCGGCCCGGGTGGTTGCGCAGCAGCTCGTCGTGGCGCTCGCTGGCGTCGCTCGAGCCGCGCGGCGGACCGCTGCGCTCGGCGCTCGACCACTCACGCCCCTCGCCGTCGTCCGTGACGGGCGCCTCGACGCGCAGGGCCTCGTTGTCCTCCGCAGCGCGCTGCAGCCAGGCCTCGAGGTCCTGGGCCGGCACCTGCAGGACCTCGATGGACTGCAGCAGCTTGGGCTGGAGGAGGAGCTGCTGCTCCGCGCGGGCAGAGAGGCCCTGGTGCATGCGGTGGTCGGACATCGGAGGGTGTCCCCCGCTATCGACGCGCTGCGGCCGGCGGTTGAGCGCCCGGCCCGGACCGGCCCCCTCGTGAATCAGGCCTGGGAGCCGCGCCGGCGCCCGATCGCCCGACGACCCTCCAGGGCATCCTCCAGGATGCCCCGATGGAGGTACTCGAGGGCGCTGCCCGCGGGCAGCCCGCGGGCGAGGCGCGTCACGACGGGCGTCGCATCCCCCAGCCCGCGCTCGAGGGCCTCGAGCACCGCGAGGCCCGTGGCTTCCCCCTCCGCGTCGGGGTCCGTCGCGAGGATCACCTCCTCGACGCCGCCCGCACGCACCCGCTCGAGCAGACGGTCCAGCGCGAGGTGCCCGAGCTCGGTGCCCTCGGCGGGATTCAGGGCGCCCATCAGCACGTGGTAGCGACCGGCGTAGCAGCCCGCCCGCTCCATCGCCTCGACGTGCCGCGGCTCCTCGACGACGGCGACGAGGCGCGCGTCGCGCTCGGGGTCGGCGCAGATCCGGCAGACCTCCTGCTCGCTGATGTTGGCGCAGACCGAGCAGCGGCGCGTGTCGCGGGCGGCGCGCTCGATCGCGGGCGCGAGCGCGCGCGCCTCGGGGTCGCGCAGGACGTGGAACGCGAGGCGCTCGGCCGTCACGCGCCCGACGCCGGGGAAGCGCTCGAAGGCGGCGATCAGCGCCTCGAGGGGATCCGGGTAGGCCAACGCTTCGCCCCAGGGCGCTAGAAGATGCCGGGCAGGTTCAGCCCGCCCGTCACGGCGCCGAGCTTCTCCTTGCGCACGCGCATCGCCTGCGCGATGCCGTCGCGCAGCGCGGCGAGCACGAGGTCCTCGATCATCCCGCGGTCGGCGGATGAGATCACCTTGTCGTCGATGCTCAGCGCCTTCACCTCACCCTCGCCGTTGACCTCGACCTGGACCGTTCCGCCGCCGCCGGTGCCGACGACGATCTCCGCCTTCAGCTCTTCGCGTGCGCGGTCGAGGTTGCGCTGCATCTCCTGGGCCTGCTTCAGCAGGTTGCCCATGTCTCCGAAGGATCCGCTCATAGGTCGTCTCGGCCAGGTCGGTTTAGGGGTCGCGGTCGGGCGTGGAGCTCAGTCCTCGAGGCGACCCTCGAAGAGGTCCACGACCTTCTGGGTGAACGGGTCCTCGGTGCCGGGGCGCAGCTGCGAGCCGTCCTCGAGCCGCACCTCGATCGGCGTCGCCATCAGCTCGGAGAACAGCCGCGAGCAGAGCTTCTGGTTGCGCGCGTCCTGGACCAGCGGGCGGTCCGCCTGGCGCAGGTGATCGAAGCGGATGACGGCGCGCCCTCCGGCGAGCTCGACGAGGCGTCCCTGGCCCCCGATCACGGAGGCGAGGGCCGGCGCCTTCGCGTGCAGCTCCTCGAGGAAGCGCGCCCAGGCCTCGCCGTTGCTCGAGCGCACGGCTCCTTCGAAGGCGGGGCGCGAGCGGGCTGGCGCGGCGGCGGGCTCGTCCCGGCGAGGCCGACGGGGCTCGGCGGCGGGACGCGCGGCAGGCGCAGGT
>CAYGST010000457.1:0-2706 GCA_964352415.1 uncultured Planctomycetaceae bacterium
GGGCCGTGGTTTAAACGCCCCGGGGGGGCGGGTCAGGCCGCACCCCCTCCCCGCTCACGCCGCCGAGTTGGTACGGCATTGCTGCGGCACCGTACACCCACGCAGGGCGCCGAAGAGCCGCCTCGCCCGGCCGGCCGCGCTGGAATCGGCGGAACGGCCGTTGCCGGGCCGGAACCCGAGGGGGCCGCGCTATACTCCTCGCTTCGCAATCGGCTCTCCAGAGCCTCCCAGAGCCCCCCCAGGTGCCATGCAGACCCTGAAGCCCCACCGCAGCCTCGACGACCTCTCCGCCCACTTCGGCCACTGGAAGAAGACGGGTGACCTGATCGACCAGTGCATCGACCTGATGCTCAACCTGCGCCAGTCCGGCCACCCCGGCGGCTCGCGGTCGAAGGTGCCGTTCCTGGTCTCGACGACGCTCGGCGCGATGCGCTGGGACGTGCGCCGACCCGAGCTGCCGTTCGGCGATCGCTTCGTGCTGATCGCCGGCCACTGTAACCCGGCGATCTACGCGATGCTGGCCGTCTACAACGAGGCGCTGCGCATTCGTCACGAGCAGACGGGCGACAAGGCCTACACGGTGCCGAACGCGGAGGAGCGTCAGCTCACCTGGGAGGACCTGCTCTGGCTGCGCCACAAGGGCGGGCTGCCGGGCCACGCGGAGATGGAGGGCAAGACGCTCTTCTTCAAGTTCAACACGGGTCCGTCGGGGCACGGCGCGCCGGGCGCGCTCGGCGCGGCGATGGCGCTCAAGCACGCCGGCGCGGGCGACGTGCGCGTGTACGCGATGGAGGGCGAGGGCGGGCACACCGCCGGCGCGCACCACGAGGTGAAGAACTCGGCCTACGGGCTCGGACTCGACAACCTCATCTACCTCATGGACTGGAACGACCACGGCATCGACAAGTTCGCGAACAGCGAGGTGTCGGTCGGCGGTCCGAAGGAGTGGTTCGAGCCCTACGGCTGGCGCGTCGCCGGAACGACCGAGGGCGAGGACTACGGCCAGATCACCAAGGCGCTGCTGGACGTCGTCGACGACCCGCAGGCCGGCGGCAAGCCCGGCATGGTCTGGGCCAAGACGCGCAAGGGCCGCGGCTACTACGTCTACGACGCGCCCAGCCACGGCAAGGCGCACGGCCGCAACTCGGACGACTTCTGGAAGTGCCGCAAGGACTTCGCGGACGCCTACGGCGTCGAGTTCGAGGGCTTCGGCGACACAACGGACCCGGGCGAGGACGGCACGCGCGAGCTCTCGAAGAGCTGGTTCAAGACGGTCTTCCAGGCGCTGCGCGACGACCAGGCGCTCGTCGAGTACCTGTCGGACCGACTCGTCGAGCTCGGTGACTCCGTGCCCACCTCGCCGGAGGGCTTCAAGTCGATCGCGAAGCGCAACCTGGCCGAGGAGAAGGGCTGGCTGGCCGTCGACAAGCTCCCGAAGGAGCTCTTCGTCGAGCCGGGCGCGAAGGTCGCCAACAAGGACGGCTTCGCGAAGTTCGGCGCGTACGTGAACACGCAGGCGCAGAAGGAGATGGGGCGCCCGCTGGTCCTCGCGTGCTCGGCGGACCTCGCCGACTCGACGTCCATCAGCGGCTTCGCGAAGGGCTTCCCGAGCGGCGACGGCTTCGGCTGGTACGACCGCGAGAAGAACACGACCGGCGCCCTGCTGCCGCAGCAGATCACCGAGTTCACGAACTCGGGTCTCTCGGTCGGGCTCGCGACGGTGAACATGTCGAGCGATCCCGAGAACCACTACGACGGCTACTGGGGCGCGTGCTCCACGTACGGTTCGTTCTCGTACCTGAAGTACGGCCTCATGCGCCTCTTCAGCCAGATCGCGCAGGACTGCCCGCTGAAGGTCGGCAAGGTCATCTGGGTCGCCGGCCACTCCGGTCCCGAGACCTGCGAGGACAGCCGCACGCACTTCGGCATCTTCTCGCCCGGCGTCACGCAGCTCTTCCCCGAGGGGCAGATCATCAACCTGCACCCGTGGGAGCACAACGAGGTCGCGCCGGCGCTCGCCGCCGCGCTCGCCACCGACGTGCCGATCGTCGCGCTGCACCTGACGCGTCCCGCGCTCGTGTCGCCGGACCGCAAGGCCCTCGGCGTGCCGAGCTACCTCGAGGCCGCCAAGGGCGCGTACGTCATCCGTGACTACGATCCGAACCGGCCGAAGGAGGGCACGATCATCGTCCAGGGCACGAGTTCGACGGACTCGATCTACCAGCTGATGTCGCAGTTCGAGGACGGCAGCGCGCCGAACGTGAAGCTGATCCAGGCCGTGTCGTGGGAGCTGTTCCAGCTGCAGAGCCGCGAGTACCGCGACAGCGTCCTGCCACGCCACGACTGGCTCGACTCGACGGTGCTGACGAACGGCGCCCGCCGACTGATGCACGACTGGCTGCCCCACAAGATCGCCGAGCACTACGCGATGAGCTCCGACAAGGACGATCGCTGGCGCACGGGCGGCAATTACGAGGAGGTCAAGGAAGAGGCGGGCATCGACCCGGTCTCGATCCTGCGCGACATCCGCCACTTCGCGGAGAACCGCCAGGAGCGGCTGCGGCTGCTCGGTCATCCCGGCTGAGCCCCGCGGAGGCCCTCACTCGCCGGCCCGGCGCGCCCCCAGCGCGCCGGGCCGGCTGCATTTGGGTCGCGCCGGTCCCGGGGAACGGCATGCATCGACAGATCCGGGGGACCCGCCTAGAC
>CAYGST010000457.1:2716-4429 GCA_964352415.1 uncultured Planctomycetaceae bacterium
GCTCGAGGGGAGCCCGTCGACGAGCGTCCCCCAAAACTCGTTCGCAGAGGTCCGACGTGGAGAGAAGAATCAACGCGCTTCGCTGGCTCGTGTGTGGGATCGGCCTGGGCTTCGCGGGCAGCGCCTCCGCTCAGAGCCTCCAGTTCAGCGAGGTCACGGGCACCTCCGGCCTGAACGTCCCGCTGGTCGGGACCGCCCCTGGTCTCGCCGCTGGCGACTTCAACCTCGACGGCTGGCCCGACATCATGATCAGCGGCGCGGCCGACGCGCGCGTTCGCCTGTACGTCAACCGCGGAAGTCAGATCCAGGCGGGCCTGGGCGGTCCGCTGTTCGCAGACGTGACGGACATCGTGTTTCCGCAAGCCTCGAACCCGGCGTCCCACGCGATCTTCGCGGACATCGACGGCGACCGTGACCTCGACATCGTCTCGGTGCGGCGCTTCCCCGATCCGCAGGGCGGCGGCAACGGCCTGACCGACACCGGCATCGAGTTCTATCGCAACGACAACTTCGGCCGTGAGTTCGTGCGCCTCGACACGCCCGACTCGCTAGGCCGCCACGCAACGCCGTTCGGCGGGCTGACCGTCGGCGACCCGGACCAAGACGGCGACCTCGACGTCGTCTTCCTGCACAACGGTGGCGGTAACGGCATCGGCGGCCCGGGCTTCTACCTGAGCAGCAACGGCGACTCGACGTACACCGACGAGACGGCGACCTTCGGGGGCGGCCTCGGCGTCGCGACGCGCTACTTCAGCTCGATCCTGTACGACTTCAGCGGCGACGGGCTGACCGACATGCACTGCGCGGTCGACTTCTTCGTCGACCGGCACTTCCAGGGGAACGGCAACGGCTCGTTCCAGAACGTGACCCAGGCGGTCGGCACCACGAACCAGGGCTCGGACATGGGCCTCGCGATCGGTGACCCCGACGGCGACGGCGACTTCGACCTGTACTCGACGAACATCAACATCGGCGTCTTCTACGAGAACGACGGCGCAGGGAACTTCACGAACACCGCCAACCAGCGCGGCATCAACAAGTTCAACCACGGGCTCTCGACTTGCATGGGCTGGGGCACTGCCTTCGCCGACTACGACCTCGACGGCGACGAGGACCTGATCGCGATCGGCTCGCTCGGACTCGGCGAGCTGTTCGAGAACGACGGCACCGGCCACTTCGCGAAGGTCTCGAACGGCGCGGGCATCACGCTCATCGGCCGCAGCCTCGTGAACTTCGACTTCGACAAGGACGGCGACCTGGACGTCCTGATCGGCTACGAGGGCAACAACCAGACGCCTCGTCTGTACGAGAACGTCAGCGCTGCCACCGAGGCTCACCACTGGCTCCGGGTGCAGCCGTTCGGCACCCAGTCCAATGGACGCGCCGTGGGCGCGCACGTCGAGATCGTCGTGCGCGGGGTCTCGATCCACCGTGCCATCGTCGCGGGCAACTCCTTCAAGTCCGGCTTCCCCTACGAGGCCCACTTCGGCCTCGGCAAGGCAGGCGTCGTCGACGAGGTTCGCGTCCACTGGCCCTCGGGGCAGACCACGGTGATGACCGACGTGCCCGCCGACCGCACGCTGCGGGTCTTTGAACCCGCGCCCTAGCAGCCCAACCGCAACCTGGTTCCCTGCGGCGCCCCACCACCACCCTACTGCCGCCCCCCACAACAATACCGCCCCCCCATAGCAAGCCACCCAACATTTCTAACAA
>CAYGST010000458.1:0-4428 GCA_964352415.1 uncultured Planctomycetaceae bacterium
GCGCTCGCCTACAAGAAGCAGAACAACCTGCGTCTCGGCCAGGCCCTGATCGACATGAAGCTCCTCAGCGCGGAGCAGGTCGCTGAAGCCCTGCGCGCGCAGGGCAAGCTGACCTGCATCCGCCTGAACCCGCACATCATCGACACCGAGGTCGCCTTCCGCCTCGGCGAGGAGTTCTCGAAGCTGCACAGCGCCATCGCCATCAACGAGATCGCGGGCGTGGTCACCGTCGCGATGCAGGACCCCGCCCACGTCTACATCGTGGACGAGATCTCCCGCAAGCTGGACGCAAAGGTCTACTCGGTCTACGCGGAGACGGAGCAGATCGAAGCGTGCCAGCGCAAGATCTTCGACCACGGCGCGGTGGAGACCGACGACAAGGCGTCCCTCGACACGATCGCCGGTCTGGTGCGCGACAACGAGGTCGACATCCAGCTCGGCTTCGGTGTCCCTGAAACCGAGGAGTCGCGTGAGGAGGACCTCGATGGCCCGGTCATCAACATCATCCAGGCCATCTTCAAGGACGCCTTCGATATGAAGGCGAGCGACATCCACCTGGAGCCGCGCGACTCGTCCTTCGTGGTGCGCTTCCGCGTGGACGGAGCGCTGTTCGACCGGATGACCCTCAACAAGGTCTGGGCCCGACCGTGCGTGGCGCGCATCAAGGTCATCTCGAACCTCGACATCGCCCAGAAGCGTCTCCCGCAGGACGGTCGCACGCAGATCTCCGTCCATGGACGTAAGGTCGACCTGCGCGTCTCCACGATGCCGACTCTGCTCGGCGAAGGCGCGGTCATCCGGATCCTGGACGGTGGCCGCGGCGTCACCGACCTCGGCAGCCTCGGCCTGCGCGCAGAGCAGGAGGAGCGCATCCACCGCTTCACGCAGAACAGCGACGGCGTGATCCTGGTCGTCGGCCCGACGGGTTCCGGCAAGACGACGACGCTCTACGCGATGCTCGACGAGCTGAACACCCCGGACGCGAAGGTCATCACCCTCGAGGACCCCGTCGAGAACCAGATGGAGACGGTCTGCCAGATCAACTGCGATCCGAAGGTCGGATTGACCTTCGCGCGCGGGCTGCGCTCCTGCCTGCGCCAGGACCCCGACGTCATCCTGGTCGGCGAGATCCGTGACCTCGAGACGGCGGAGATCTCCGTCCAGGCCGCGCTCACGGGACACCTCGTGCTCTCGACCCTGCACACGATCGGGTCGGCCGAGACCATCTCGCGCCTGTGCGAGATGGGCATCAAACACTACCTGCTGTCCGACACCCTGCGCGGCATCATCGCCCAGCGCCTGCTGCGCGTGATCTGCCCGGTCTGCAAGGTCGAGGACGACGTCGACAAGTCGACGCGCGACCTCCTCGGCCTCGACGCGAAGGAGATCTTCTACAAGGGCGCCGGCTGCGAGGAGTGCAACGATCTCGGCTACAAGGGCCGACGCGGGATTTACGAGGTCCTGCGCCTCTCGACCGAGTTCCGCAACGCGCTGCGTTCGGGCGCCGACGTCGAAACGCTCCGCCACATCGCGATCGACGACGGGATGACCACGATGCGCCAGGAGGCCATCACCTACGCGCGGGCCGGCCAGACCACGGTCGCGGAAGTGATCTCCAATACCCCCTCGAACGGCTAGACATGAAAGAGATCCTCTACGTCCACGACGACCAGACGGACCCGAAACCGCTCGTGCAGGTCCTGAAGCTCGCCGGCTACGAGGTCACCTGCGCGCAGGACGCGCGGCGCTGCATCTCGAACCTCGCGACGAAGCGCCCCGCCATCGTGATCGCGGACGTCCTCCTGCACGGGATGAACGGCTTCGAGTTCTGCAAGGCCATCCGCCAGCGCTTCGGCGCCCCGGCGCTCCCGATCCTGCTGCTGGCCGGGATCTACCGCGGCGGTACGTTCGCGGAGGAGGCCATGCGCTGTGGCGCTCAGCAGTACCTCGCCGATCCTGATCCCGCCGAGCTCGGACATCACGTCGTCGAGTTGATCGGACATCCGCAGGCGGCGTAGCCCGAACCCGGGGCTAGCCGGCCAGGACCCACCAGGCCAGCACGCAGAGGCCGACCACGACGACGAGGCCGCCGAGGATCAGCGGTAGTAGCGCTTTCAAGTCGCTGCCGTGCACCTGATCGATCTCGACCCAGTTGAACATCATCCGCACGTTGCCCTCGAGCTTCACGCCGCAGTGCGGGCAGTGCTCCTCGGGGATCGTGTCGGCGCTCTCGGTCATGCTGTACTGCAGCGGGATGACTCCGTGGCAGTTCATGCAGTAGTGGTTGCGCAGGTCGCCCCCCTCAGCGACGCCCGGCGCCCGCGAACGCTCGCGCAGGAACTCCATCTCCTCGTGGTGCAGCTCGGTGCGCGCCCGCGACCAGTGCTTGTCGCCGACGTTACCGTAGCTCTTGTCCGTGCGGACGCGCTCCGGGTCGTAGGATGCACGCTCCTCGCCGTCGGGCTGCTCCTCGGGCTCTACGGGTTCGTCCGTCATCAGCGCAGCGCGTCCTCGAGCGCCGTCGCGGAGTCCGTACGCTCGTCGCGGTACTTCGGGATCAGGGCGCAATCGAACGCGAGCCCGCGCTCCTTCGCCCAGGCCCCGCTCGCGGGCCGCGTCCCGGGCACGACGACGGCGCCGGCGGGGATCTCGAGGGGCGCCTCGCGCGTCCCGGTGAGCTCGCGCTCGTTGACGAGATCGTAGACCTTGGAGGTGGCGGTCAGCACCACGCCCGCGGCGAGCACCGCTCCGGCGCGCACGAGCACGCCCTCGTACAGCCCGCAGTTCCCGCCGACGAACGCGCCGTCCTCGACGATCACGGGCCGCGCTCCGGGCGGTTCGAGCACGCCGCCGATCTGGGCCGCGGCGGAGACGTGCACGCGCTCGCCGACCTGCGCGCAGGAGCCGATCAGCGCGTGGCTATCGATCATGCTCCCCGCACCCACGAACGCGCCGACGTTGACGTACATGGGGGGCATGCAAACGACGCCCTCCCCGAGGTGTGCGCCGCGCCGCACGGCGGAGCCGCCGGGCACGACGCGGACGCCTTCACGCGCCGTGAAGCGCCGCACGCGAAGGAGCTCCTTGTCGCGGAACGGCGCGCCGTGCAGGTCGAGCTTCGCGTAGCTCTCGCGCGCCAGCTCGTTGCCCATCGGCACGACCGCGCTGGTGCGGAACAGCTCGAGGATCGCCTCCTTGACCCCGGCGTTCACCACCCAGGCCCCATCCTCTGCGCGGATCGCCACCCGTAGCTCTCCGCTCTCGAGCGCTTCCAGCAGCGCGACGCCGTTCGGCACGTCGGTCGACTCAACCACGGCTCGCCTCCTTCGCGATCAGGCCCTGGACGGTCTCGACGTAGATCGCGACAGCGTCCTCCAGCTCGCGCTTGCCGACCTTCTCGCCGTCGGTGTGCGCGTCGATGATCGCGCCGGGCCCGCACAGGAGCGGCGTCCCCCAGCGGCGCATGTGCGGCGCGTCGGTGCCGAACGCGACGACCTCGGCCTCGTGGCCCTCGGGCACGGCGAACTCGATGGGCGCGTAGCCCTTGGCCTCGCCGGCGATGTGCACGTGCGCTCCGCAGTGCGAGCGGATCCTCTCGAGCACGACCTCGGGCTCCTCGACGCTGCGCACGAGCACCTCCGCGCGCGCGTGCGCGGCGACGACGTTCGGCGCGACGCCGCCCTGGATCTCCCCGACGTTGAGCGTGCCCGGCCCGAACACGGGGTGCGCTCCCCAGGTGCTCTCGACGAGGCCATGCGCACAGCGCACCAGCTCGTGCACCGCGGACGGCCCGATGTCCTGCGACGAGTGGCCCGCAACCCCCTCGGCCTCGAGCGTGACCTTGACGATGCCCTTGTGTCCGCGCACGAAGCGGTTGCCGGTCGGCTCGCCGATCAGAACATGGTGCGGCGCCCACGGCTCGGCCAGCTGTGCGTCCGCGTGGGCCGCGCCGATGCTGTCGATCTCTTCGCCGACGGTGAACAGGTAGCCGAAGCCGTCCACGCCCGCGCCGAGCAGGCGCCGCCCGGCCTCGACCATTGCGGCCGCCTGACCCTTCGCGTCGCAGGACCCGCGCCCGTAGACGAAGTCGCGGTCCGCGCGCGAGCCGAAGTACGGCGGCACCGTGTCGAGGTGCGTGCAGAACACCACCTCCGGGCGCCCCGCGCGCGCGAGCAGGTTGAAGCGTCCGGGCGCGACCTCCTGACGCTCGCAGTCGAAGCCAAGCGCTTCCAGGCGCCGCGCGAGCGCGTCGCCGTAGTCCGCCTCCGCGCCGGTGACGGACGGGATCTCGATCCAGTCCACGAGGTCGTCGATGAGCCGTTCCACGGGCGCAGCTTACGCTCTCCGCGGCCCCCGACTACACTCCCGCGAGCCGTTCGGCGCTGCCCCGGCAGCCCCATCGTCCCCCCTCACGACCGACCTCCGAAG
>CAYGST010000459.1:0-4421 GCA_964352415.1 uncultured Planctomycetaceae bacterium
AGCGGCTCGAAGCGCAAGCAGAAGGACCGCAAGAAGCGCAAGGGGCGGAAGTAGCTCGAGGGGGCGCCGAAAAGGGCGCCCCGAATCCCGGCCGGGGCCTTGCCAGCGGCGGCCCGATCCGCTCTCCTATGCGGCTCTCCAGCCCGGACGGACGCCGCTCGAGCCGGAAACCCCTCCACGGAGCGTGGGCCCGACGGGCCGCGCGCGTCCGACCTTCGAATCCGTTCGCCACGACTCAGGCAGGCCTCGGCACGACCGCAGGCCGCCTCGACCTCCTTCCAGACCCTCCATGGCCGTCGTCATCCGCATGCGTCGCACCGGGCGCCGCAACCGCCCCTGCTACCGGATCAACGTCTCCGACTCGCGCAGCCCGCGCGATGGCAGCTTCCTCGAGACCATCGGGCAGTACGATCCCGTGAACCCGAACGAAGAGGTGCACGTCAAGCTCGACGTCGAGCGTGCGAAGCACTGGCTCTCCGTCGGCGCGCTGCCGAGCGACACCGTGCGCTCGATCTTCAAGCAGCAGGGCGTCTTCGAAGGCGTCGGGCACACCAAGGGCCGCAAGCGCACGGGGCGCAGCAAGACGACGGCGACCGCCTCGAAGCGCGTGGCCACGCAGAAGGTTCGCGCCGAGCGCAAGGAAGCCCGTCAGGCCGAGCGCCTGGCTGCCAAGAAGGCCGCGGCCGCGGCCGGCGCCGAAGGCGGCGAGGAGTAGGGTCCACCCGGACCGATCGCCCGGGTGACGAGCCGTCCAGCGGACGCGCGCGCACCCACACGGTCACGAACGCGGCGCGTCCTCTGGAGCGTCGCGTTCCCGTTACCAGAGACGCCAGCGCGCTGGCTCGTCGACCCGCTACCCCTCCCGAGCCCCTCCGCCGGCGCTCGGATCGCCAGGTGGACCATCCGTGAGCAAGAAGTCGAACCAGATCGTGAAGCTCGCCCAGAAGGTCGAGCTGCCGCAGGAGCTGCCCGACACGGACCTCGAAGGGACGCTGCTCGAGCGTGGGATGTACGCGGTGATGCTGCGCCAGATCCCCTCGGCGCGCGCCAAGGCCGCCGTCCTCTCCCTGCGCAAGGCCTATACGGACTACAACGAGGCGCGCGTCTCGCAGGCCCAGGAGCTTGCCGAGATCATCGCGCCGAGCGGCAATGGCTTCACGCGCCTCGCGAAGTACATCCCCGCGGCCCGCGAGCTGAAGTCCTACCTGCAGGCGATCTACCAGAACACCCACGGCCTGGACCTGAAGGACCTGGAAGAGGACCCCGCCGGCGTCGGTCGTGCCCTGGCTGCGGCTGACGAGATCGGGACGGCGCTCGTCAGCTACCTGATCTTCCTCGCCGAGGGAGGTGAGCTGCCGGTGCTCGCCGGGACCATTCGCGTCATGGACCGCCTCGGCGTGATGACCCGCACGAACTCCGTGCGCAAGGCGCGCGAGGCGCTGGACAGCTCGATCCCCGCCAAGCACCGCCTGGCCGTGTCGTTCGCGCTTGGTGTGATCGCCGACCGCTGGTGCGATTCGCGCAAGCCGATGTGCTGGGAGTGCCCGCTGCTCGACGACTGCCCGAACGGTCAGAAGGTGCACAAGGACTGGCTCGTTCAGCAGGAGCGCCTGACCAAGCAGCGCGCCAAGGAAGAGACGCGCGCCGCCGCGCTGGCGATCAAGGAAGAGGCCCGCCTGAAGCGCGAGCAGGAGCGCGACGCGAAGGCCAAGGTCGCCGCGCTGCAGAAGGACAAACGTCGCCGGGACAAGGCGAACCGCGAGGCGGCGAAGAAGAAGGAAGCCGACCGCAAGAAGAAGGAGATCGAGAAGCTGAACGCCGCCGCCGCGCGCAAGCGCGAGCGGGACGCCGAGAAGCAGAAGACCGCGGCGGCCAAGAAGAAGTCGGCGAGCAAGAAGAAGGCCGCCAAGAAGGGCAAGCAGGTCGTCGCCAAGAAGTCGGCCAAGAAGGCCACGAAGCCGGTGGCCAAGAAGACGGCCAAGAAAGCCACCAAGACGGCAGCGAAGCCGACGACGAAGAAGAAGGCGGCCACGGCCAAGAAGACGACGAAGAAGGCTGCCAAGAAGGCGACCAAGAAGGCCGCCAAGAAGGCGACCAAGAAGAAGGTCGCGAAGAAGACCCCGCGTCGCAAGTGAGCCGGGGACGGCGATGGCGCGGTCGAAGGCAGACTCGGAGCCGGGCGAGGCGTGTGACGGGGGAGGCGGACGCCGCCTGATCCTGGCCTCGGCCTCGCCACGTCGTAGCGACCTGCTCGCGGCGGCCGGTCTGCGCTTCGAGGTCGAGCCCTCGGACGTCGACGAGACCCTCGTCGGCCGGCCGGAGGCCGAGCCCGCGGCCCGCGAGCTCGCGCTGCGCAAGGCGGCCCACGTCGCCCGCGCATACGCGGGCGCGCCCGCCTGGGTGATCGGCTCCGATACCGTGGTGGCGCTCGGCGAGGGCGAAGGCGTACGTCTGCTCGGCAAGCCCGAGGGCGCTGGCGAGGCCCGCGCGATGCTCGAAGCGCTCTCCGGCTCCCGCCACCGCGTCGTGACGGGCGTGTGCGTGATCGACGCGTCGCGCTGGGATCCTGCGGCGCCGGAGGGCGACGGCTGCGCGCTCGCCCACGAGCGGACCTGGGTGCACATGCGACCGATTCTCCCCGAGGAGGTGGCGGCCTACGTGGCGTCCGGCGAGTGGCGTGGCAAGGCGGGGGGCTACGCGATCCAGGAGAACGCGGACGCCTTCGTGACCCGGCTCGAGGAGGGCGGCTTCGACAACGTGGTCGGCCTGCCCGTGGGCTTGACCCTCGAGCTTCTCCGCCAGGCCGGCGCTCTCGACGATTCCACCCTCTGAAGCCCTTGTGAGGGGCCACCCGGGCGGCTACCCTGCTCGGCTCCCAATTCCTCACCGAACGCCCGAGGGCGCGCCAGAGCCCTCCACCCTCCCGATGAAAGCGGACGTCCATCCCAACTACTTCGAGTGCAAGGTCCACTGCGGCTGCGGCAACGAGTTCACGACTCGCGCCACCGTCAAGGAACTGCGCGTCGAGATCTGCAGCGCCTGCCACCCGTTCTACACGGGCAAGCAGAAGTTCGTGGACGCCGCCGGTCGCGTCGACCGCTTCATGAAGAAGTTCGGTCGCCAGGGCACCGGCGTCGACAAGTGACGTGCGCGGTGCCCATCACGGGTGCCGCACTGCGATCCACGGCGCATGGACTACGCCCCCGCGATCATCGCGAAGCTGCGTGAGCGCGCCGCGCGCTACCGCGAGCTGACCGACCTGCTCTCCTCTCCGGAGGTGGCGTCGGACGGCAAGAAGATGGCGGAGCTCATGCGTGAGCGCGGCCAGCTCGACGCGTCATTCCAGCTCGCCGAGCGCATGGAGGGCCTCCTCACCCGACAGGAGGAGGCCCAGGCGATCCTCGAGGAGGGCGGCGAAGACGCGGAGTTCCTCGAGCTCGCCACCCTCGATCTCGAAGCGGTCGACGAGGAGAGCGCCGCGCTCTACGAAGAGATCAAGGCCGCCCTCGTCACCGACAAGGACGACTTCCGCACGAAGATCATCATGGAGATTCGCGCGGGGGCGGGTGGTGACGAAGCCACGCTCTTCGCCGCGGACCTGAACCGGATGTACCGGCGCTACTTCGAGAACAAGGGCTGGCGCGTCGAGGAGATGGAGCTCGCGGCGAGCGACGTCGGCGGCTTCAAGGAGATCATCTTCGGCGTCGAGGGCGAGGGGGTCTGGCGCCTGCTGCGCTACGAGTCCGGCGGCCACCGCGTGCAGCGCGTTCCGGCGACCGAGTCCCAAGGCCGCACCCACACGTCGGCCGCGACGGTCGCAGTGCTGCCGGAGGCCGAAGCGGCCGAGGTCGACATCCGCGACGAGGACCTGCGCATCGACACGATGCGCGCCGGAGGTCCGGGCGGCCAGTCGGTGAACACCACGAGCTCTGCTGTACGCATCACGCACCTTCCGACAGGGACTGTCGTGCAGTGCCAGGACGAGAAGTCGCAGCACAAGAACAAGGCCAAGGCGCTGCGCGTCCTGGCTTCGCGCCTGCTGCAGGCCGAGCAGGACCGCCTCCACAAGGAGCGCGCCGACCAGCGCAAGAGCCAGGTTGGGACGGGAGATCGCAGCGCCCGCATCCGCACCTACAATTACCCGCAGAACCGGATCTCCGATCACCGGCTGTCCGACAACGTCTCTCTGGAGCAGTTCATGGGCGGGAAGATCGAGCCGGTCCTCGAGCAGCTCGAGAAGCTGGACCGCGAGGACCGGATCGCCAACCTCTGAGGGGCGTGGAGCGCCCCCCCGGAGGACGCACGTCGTAGCCGGGGAGGCGCCTGCGCGGTAGGCTCGGCGCCCGCGCCCCGTGTCGTTCCGGAGCCCCTGAACTGCCAGCCGCCCCGCGCGTTCGTCCCGCTCACCCTGGATCCCCGAC
>CAYGST010000460.1:0-4419 GCA_964352415.1 uncultured Planctomycetaceae bacterium
TGTCTTTTTGGGCTACTATTTTCCTAGGGATCCAGCAACCAGTTTGGCGGCAGCGATCGCCCACGGGTTTCAATTTGCCCAGGGAGCTGCCCGCACCGGTTACTATGACTATGCCGATATTGATGATGACTTTATTTCTTTGCATCACTGGATGAAGTGGTACAAATTTGGCTTTACCCGGTTATTTGATAATCTTTCTTTGGAAATTCGCAATGGGCGCATGACTCGTAATCAGGCACTTGCCGTAATCCAAGCAAAAGGCAATCAGACTCCTCACCCAGACATTGATAAATTTTGTCAGTTCACAAAAATCTCACGGCAGCATTTTTTTGAAATTGCTGAAACTTTTCGTAGCACTAAAATTTGGCAATGCCAGTCAAATGGCATTTGGGAAATTCCGGACTTTCTGATCCCAAACTGGGAATGGACATGAAATTCGAAGCTAAAGACCCACCTCGCGCCTTCAAGGTTGGCAATTCAGTTGAATTTGAAATCAAAGATTGTGGCAATGTTTATCTGAGTTCTGATGAACAAGTCACCTTTGTAACCCCTACTGGGGCAGAATACGACGTTGCAGCAAAAGAGTGGGGCTTTTACGCAACACCTAGCTTAAATGGTCGTTTAGAACAATTTGGCTTACGGGGGGTATTAATCCGTAACCGCACCACAGGGCGCTATTTTGTGTTACTGGTAGCCCATGGTCAAGAAGAGACTTTTGCTGATTATTGCCGACAAGAAAATCTTGCGGTCATTGCTTGGTTAGATCGTACAGAGTCACTAGATCGACTTGCAGAATCCCTCGGAACACTAGATGGTTAAGCCAACACTACATTGCCCTTGTGAAGGAGTCCATCTAGAGCAAGCCTTTAACTACACCTCTCCCCCAGCGGGAGAGACAAGATTTGATTTGGCTGCTCAGCAATATGATCGCGCCTACAATCTATGTCAATTATGCGGCCATTGGTTCTCAAATCATTGCATGACTCTCGATGGACTCTATGGTGGCGCTTATGTCGATAATACCTACGGTCATCGGCTAGAAACGACTTTTGAGCGAATTATTGCCTTGCCACCCGAGCAATCTGATAACACTGGCCGAGTCGCTCGCTTAGCAGAGTTTTCCAAAAATCATTTCAATGCTACTCAGCAGCTACGATTGCTTGACATAGGCTCTGGCCTAGGGGTTTTCCCATATGCTATGAAGCAAGCTGGTTGGGATTGTACCGTAATTGATCCTGATCCAAGGTCTACAAAGCATGCCACAGAGGTTATTGGTGTTAAGGCCATAACGGGAGATTTCATGAATCTCGATACATCTCATCTGGGAAAATTTGATGTCATCACCTTTAATAAAGTACTCGAACATGTGGAAGATCCGATAGCAATGCTGAAGCGAGCGTTACCACTATTGGCTCCCTATGGGTTTGTCTATTTAGAAGTTCCTGATGGTGAAGCAGCAGCTATGTCAGGCGCTGACCGAGAAGAATTTTTTATTGAGCACCATCATGTGTTTAGTGCAACCTCTTCCAGTTTATTGGCAACACAGGCAGGCTTTTCGCCAATTGCAATTGAACGATTAAGAGAGCCGAGCACAAAGTTCACTTTGCGCTTATTTGTCAAACCCTCCAATAAGATGTTAGAGGGTAATTTTAAAAAAGCCACAAAGCCAAATCATAAGGTGTAATTTTGTGATGAATCGAAAGTCATACAAGAGCATTCTAACTAAGACTTCATGACAAATACGCATATAGTCAAATATGATTCTCATCCAGCATTCCAGTTCGTAATGCCTGTATGGAGTGTGTCAGAAGCTAATCTTAGTGCCTTTGAAACATATTATCTCTTCTGCAAAGACAATGGGCTATTCTTGTCTTCCAAAGAAAAAAAACATCTCCGCAAAGAATGTAGTGAAAGCTTCGATATAATTTTTCGAGAATTACAATCTCAAGCTGACGATGAGCATTGTCAGTGCTTTCTCAATGAACTATATGATCATTCTTTCAGTCTTCTTGTAAATGACCTTAACTTTTACCTAAGGCGGATTGATAACTATGGCCATCTATTAGATATTGAATGCAAAGATGTAGCTCGAAATGCTAATCAATTAAGCCAACATCAGTATTTGATCGGGCAATTGAATACTGATGTTGTGCTTGAATTACGAGAACTTTCTCAACCGACTATAGAGACATTTCGGAACTTAGCTCAAAGAGGGAAGCTCACACGAGAAGATTTATCAATCAACTCAGGAAAAGAAGTGTCGGCACTGGTTAAGATACTCAACAAAGCGTTTGAATGCCAAGGTATAAATGACGCTATGAGTGTATACATGAGACAGCCGATGCAAGTCGCTGGACTTGCTGTAGAGCTCAGCGTGCCAGCAGCAAGCTGGTGGCGCAATGGATATGCTGAGCTTTCTATACCTCCAAAAACACTCTACTTTCATACAGATGAAAGCTTATCGGTCCCTAAGGCAATCGTTTACCTGAGTGATGTCACAGCGATCCAAGGTGCTACAGGTTTTGTTGAAGGGGAGCTAGAAGCCTTCTCCCCTAACCCCTTGCAATCTCTGGTTGGCCGCGTTATTGCCAGCATCGGTCGTTCATCTGAATCTCCTTTATCCCAAACATACACACATCGTTATCATCAGGTGTTTGGGTGCCCTAAGTTCCGAGAAGATTTCATGCGGCTACCCAAGACGATGAGATTCAATTCTCATTTTGGTTGGGATATTTTGCCGGAATCTAATCTGGAATCATTATTGACAGATGCTGAGAAAAAAATGATTGGTCCTGCCGGAACCTTTATTGCTTTTGATGGCTCTCGCTTAATCCATCGTGGAGGACTTGTTGAGTCCGGAGAACGAGTGGTGATGCAAGTTGTATTTGCCCGCAAACCCAAATTTCTCACACGTGCCAGACGAAAAGCGAAGAGAATATCTAAAGCCTTGCTACCAAGATCGAAATAATCAGCTAAATATTGAGATTAGATTGCACAACATGCTGAAGCTTCTTAAAAAGAACCTCAAACCACTTAAGCATTTCATGCAAGCCAAGCTATCCCGGGAATACAAGCTTTGCCAGGCTTGGCTTGATCTCGCCCCGAAGATGGTATGTATTGATATTGGTGCATCTTATTTTCCTCATGGGAAATGGGGATTACTACGATCATCACCTCATACGACCTGGGTCGCCGTTGATCCCAACGCAAAAAATCTAGGCTACATCGAGAACTGGTCTTGGCCCTCCAAGGTCATTCCCGTTAAAGATGCTCTAAGCCAAGAAGGAGGTTATAAAACGCTATATGTAACCAATACAGATAGTGGCTCATCACTTCTGAAGCCAATCATCTCTAAAAACATGATTCATAGAACTAATGAGGGCTACTTTTTCCCGATCCACGAACAGTTCATCAAAACAAGCACATTGCAGGATATTTTCGTGCGATATAGCTTAAAAGATCCTATAACCATCAAGCTAGATACGCAGGGCACCGAGTTGTCCATCCTAAAGGGTCTTAACGCTAATATTCTTCATGACCAGGTAGTTTGTATAGAGTTAGAAACAACGTTCTTAGCAACACCTTTTTATGAAGGCTCCCATAGATTTTATGAAGTCCAAGAGCTGATCGAAAAATCCGGCTTTGAGTTAGCAATTATCGATCCAATTCCATTATCTCTTCCAAGACACCAACCCGCATTTAGAGGAAGAGGTGTACTAAATGAGTGCGATGCGGTTTTCATTGTCAGATCTGACCTTGCAGGCAGACGATCCATTAGCTTTCAACTTTCATTATTGGGTTGTTATTTGTCGTATTCTCTTTATGGAGAAGCTTTAAACTTAATTGTCAAAATCCAAAAAAACTACAATGGCAGTTCGGAATTTACCCGGACAGCAAAGATTTTAGAAGAAATGAAGATCCTCTTATCATAAGAACTTATGTTCTTACTGAAGGTCCAACTAGAAATATAATGCCTTAAGATACTATCTAATCGGCTCTCTTGGGATCTCGTTGAGACTTGTATACCCATATACATTGCTTAGAGAGGATTTTATTGATGGATATTCATCTTGATACCCTACTTGGCCTTCCTGACGTCACCGTTGAAAGTTGTAATCAGGAACTCGGCACCGTATTTTTAAAGCTTCATTTTCTAAAAGACTCCGCTGAGTGTCCCCACTGTAAGCAATCAAGTGATGAGCTACACCAAACCCGCGCAATTTTAATTCGAGACCTCTCTATTTTTGGTCAGGCCACCTACTTAAAAGTTCCTCGTCGTCAGTTCTACTGTCGAAAGTGTCAATCTCACTTCACTGAGATTTTGAGCTTTATGGAAGCATGCCGACAATATACCCGACGCTATGAGAGGATATTTGGAAATACGTAGAGAGTATAAATGGTCACGCTAATCTGCGTAGC
>CAYGST010000461.1:0-4414 GCA_964352415.1 uncultured Planctomycetaceae bacterium
CCGGCTTCGCCTGGCTGACCTCCGCGCGCGGCTGGACCGGCGCGGACCTGAAGGCGCGGCTCATCGAGGGCACGCTCTGCGTCGCGGCCTTCCTCGCCGTCGCGATCGTCCTCGGCTACCCGTCGTACCTGCTGCACGGCCTGCCGACGAGCGCGCAGACCATCGGCGGCGACCAGGCGGACCTCGCGGTCGGCGGCCAGTCGATCAACTTCGGCCGGGACTGGAGCAGCGTGCCGAAGCTCGGCAGCGCGCTGTTCGGCTACGACCCCGTGCTGTTGCTGCTCGGACTCGCGGGCGCTGTTCCGCTCCTGCGCCGGCGCGCCGCGCGCGGAACGGTGCTGTTCGCGCTCGTCTGGGGCGCCTTCTTCCTGACGCACTCGAACCCGCACATCCGCTACCTGCTGCCGTTCCTCGTGCTGCTCGCGCTGCCCGCGGGGGCGCTGCTCGGTTCGCTGTGGGAGCGGGGGCCGGCGGCGCGCGCCGCCGCGCTCGTGCTCGCGCTGCTGCCGCTCGTTCCCGCCTGGCGGCTGGGGAGCGTGCTCTCCCAGGACGACTCGCGCGTCGGGGGCGAGGCGCTGCTGGCCGAGCTCGGGCCGGAGTCGTTCGTGCTGATCGATCGCTACGGTCCGATCGTCGATCTCGATCGCGAGAGCCTCGAGACCTTGATGGCGATCCGCGAGGCGACGGGCGGGACGCTCTACAACCGCGAGGCGCGCCGCTTGCAGGCGCTCGCGGACGGCGAGCTCGAGGGCGGCGTGCGCGCGCTCTACGCCGCCGACCTGTTCGAGATCGACGAGATCGCGCGCGCCGTCACGCCGCGCGCGGGGCTGGAGGAACGCTACGGCGCGACTGCAGCCGAGGTGATCGACGCGCTCGACTTCACCCACGTGATGCTGGTGAACCGCATCGCCGTCGACGCGCCCGCGGACCCGCTCTGGTCCGTAGCCCAGGGCACGGACCTGCGCACGCTCGGCCCGTGGGATGCGGAGACCTGGGGCCAGCGGAGCGAGCTGCGCCTGCCGATGGAGCTCGAGTTCCCGCTGACCGCGCTGTGGCGCGTCGAGCGCCCGGGCCCGGAGTTGGTGCTGCGCGAGCTGCCCTGAGCAGCCGGCGAGTCGGGGCGTTCGGCAGCCCTGGCTGGTCGATCTCGGGGGGCGAAACTCCCCGCCGGCAGAATTTGGAAACACAGAGAACGCAGAGGACACAGAGGCCGGACCGCTGATCACCGGCGACTCGCTCGTTCCGGGGGGCTGAGATCAACGGCGAGGCCTGCTGAAGGCAAGAAGTGCGAAGCCGCCTTCGGCGGCCGGCTTCGCCGGCCGGAGCTAGAACCACCAGGTGTGGAAACGAAGAAAGGGCGGCGTAGCCTCAGGGAGTGAACCACCACCCCATCAGCTACACCACCCATGAAGAAACCTGACCCTACCAAACAGAAGTCCGAGGCCGTGAGTTGGGAGACGCTCGAGGAGTACATTCGCCTGGAGGTCGAGTCGCGGGTCCAGTCGCTGCTGGAGGCCGAGGCCGACGAGCACCTCGGTCGGAGCCGCTACGAGCGGCGAGGCGAATCCCAGCGTGGTTACCGCAACGGTCATGGCAAGCCTCGGAAGGTGAGCCTGAGCTGCGGCACGATCGAGGTCCGGCGGCCACGCTTGCGGGACCTCGAGGAGAAGTTCGAGAGCCGGATCCTGCCCCTGTTCGCACGCCAGAGTCGCAAGGTGCAGGCCGTGCTGCCTGAGCTGTACCTTGAGGGCTTGGCGCTGCGGGACTTCGACCGTGCACTGCGGGGTCTCCTGGGAGATGGGGCTCCTCTTTCGCCGTCGACGATCGCTCGGCTGAAGGAGCATTGGGCGGAGGAGTTCGACGCCTGGCGCAAGGAGCCGATCGAGGAGGAGATCGTCTACGTCTGGGCCGACGGGATCTACATCAAGGCCGGTCTGGAGAAGGACAAGGCTGCCGTCTTGGTCGTGATTGGCGTCAATACGGCTGGAATCAAGCGCGTACTGGCCATCGAGCCGGGGTACCGCGAGTCGACCGAGTCGACCGAGTCGTGGAAGTCGGTCTTCTGGAGTCTGATGAAGCGCGGCATGAACGAGCCCAAGGCCGTGATCGCTGACGGCGGCCTCGGTCTGTGGGCAGCGATGCGTGAGCTCGGCTGGCAGAGCAAGGAGCAGCGCTGCTGGAACCACAAGCTGCGCAACGTCGTCGACGTGCTGCCCAAGCGCGAGCAGAAGGAAGCCACGAAGCTGGTCCGCAAGATCCCTCGGTCGGAGACGGTCGAGGAGGCGACCCGCTGGCGCAACGAATTCCTGGACCAGTACGAGGCCTACCCGAAGGCCTGCGAGCGGATGCAGGACGACTGGGAGCGCATGGTGGCCTTCTACGAGCTCCCGAAGGAGCACTGGAAAGGCCTGCGCACCTCGAACGTCGTCGAGTCGCCCTTTCAGATCGTGAGGCTCCGGACGGGCGCAGCCCGGCGATTCAAGCGCGTCGACAACGCGACCGCGATCCTGTGGAAGCTGCTGATGATCGCCGAGTGCAGCTTCAAACCTTACGAGGCAATACACCTGCTCGAGGACGTCGCGGCAGGCTGTGAGTACGTCAACGGAGCACCGAAACCCGAACCCCGGAGCCACGTCGCCTGATCGGAGTTTCCACACCTCTTGACACGAGCTCGCCGGCCGCCGAAGGCGGCTGAGCTTGACTTCCTCATCCTTCTCCGATCAGGCCGCCCGGCCCGAGCCCCCCGAACCGCCCGATCCGCGGATCCGTTCCGCAGTCCGGTCTCTGCGTCCTCTGCGTTCTCTGTGTTTCAAATCCTGCCGGCGTAGGGCTCCACCCCCCGACCCGCTCCACCCACGGCTGCAGCACCCCTCTGCGCGCTCCTTTACGCAATCGAGATCCACTCGCGCGGCCGTCTGCTCCCCATGCGGTAGGGTGAGCCCGTCCAAGCCCCCGGAGGTGACCCTTGTTGACAACCATCCTGTTCCTGGCGAGCGGCCTGCCCTTCGGCGCCGCGACCGCCAGCGCACCCGCCCCGACGAGCGTCGTCGCGCCCGCCGAAGACACGTTCGCGAGCGTTGATGCCGAGTACGACGCCGCCGTTCAGAACTGGCGCGACCAGCTCAACGCCGCCGAGGTCGCGAAGGAGCGCAAAGCGATCCGGGATGCCCACCCGGCCAAGACGTTCTGGACTCGCTTCGAGGTCCTCGCGGGCGCTGGCGAGGGCCAGGCGCTCCTCTGGCAGATCGAGCACGTGCGCGACCTCGGCGTGAAGAGCAAGGAGCGCGGCGAGCGCCTGCGCCCGCTGTTCGACCTGCTGGTCGCGAAGCACGCGGATGAGGCCTGGTTCGTCAAGGTGCCCGATCAGGTCTACAAGCAGCGCCGCTTCGTCGGGGACGAGGAAGCGCACGCGCTGCTCGTGCGCATCGAGAAGGTCAGCGAGAGTCTCGACGTGCGCGCCAGTGCGCTCTTCACGCTCGCCGACCTGACCGAGAAGATCGGCGGCGAGGGCTCCGAGGCCAAGGTCGAGGCGCTCTACGATCGACTCGCGAAGGAGTTCGGCGAGACCGACGCCGGCATGAAGGCGCGCGCCAAGCGCCTGCGGGGCAAGACCGAGGTCGGCGCGAAGGCCCCCGATTTCGTCGGCACCACGATCGACGGATTCGAGTTCAAGCTCTCCGAGTACCGCGGCAAGGTCGTGATGCTCGACTTCTACGGCTTCTGGTGAGGCCCTTGCCGTTCGGGGATGCCGCATCTCCGGGAGCTCGTGAAGCTCCACCAGGACGACCCCTTCGTGCTGATCGGTGTGAACACCAACGACAAGCCCGAGGCTTATCGAAAAGGCCTCGAGGAGTACAAGGTCTCGTGGCTCAGCGCTTATCAGGGCGAAGAGAGTCCGATCGCGGACCTGTTCTCCGTCTCCGGCTACCCGACCTACCTCGTCATCGACGAGAACGGGGTCATCCAGCACCGCGGCCACAGCGGTGAGGCCTGCGACAGCGTGATCGCGGGGCTGCTGCAGACGATGAAGTCCAAGAAGCAGGGCGCCGTCACCCGGTGAAGCCCCGCTCGCGACGCACGCTCGGCGCTGCGCTGGCCCTGGTCGCTCTCGCGGCCGGGGCCGGGGCCGGGCTCGCCGGCGCGCGCGTCGCGCCGGAGCGGCCCGCCGTTCCCGAGGACACCCTGCCGCGGCCGCTCCTGCGCTCCGCGCCGCCGGGGGTCGAGGCCTACGAGGCCGGCTGGACCGCTACGGGCGGCGAGGTCGAGCTCGGCCGCGCACTGTTCTTCGAGCCGCGACTGTCCTCGGACGGCGCGGTCGCCTGCGCGAGCTGCCACCGCCCGGAGTTCGCCTTCGCCGACGACCTCGCGCTCTCGCTCGGCGTCGAGGGGCAACCGACGATTCGCAACACGCCGT
>CAYGST010000462.1:0-4408 GCA_964352415.1 uncultured Planctomycetaceae bacterium
CCGTGAACCACAGCGTCCCGTCGGACTGCACCGCCAGGTCGTTGGGCGAGTTCAGGCGCGCCTCCCCGAAGCGCTCGGCGAGCACGGTGCGCGACCCGTCCTCCTCCCAACGAACCAGCTGGCGGTCGCCGTGCAGACAGGTCAAGAGGCGCCCGTCCAGGTCGAGCGCATTGCCGTTGGGGTTGGCGCAGGAGCGGAAGAGCTCGACGTCCGCGTCTGGAGTCCAGCGCAGGAGTTCGCCGCGGGGGATGTCGCTGAAGACGAGCGCGCCTTCGCCGGCCAGCCACACGGGCCCCTCGGTGAACTGCATGTCGGTGGCGAGGCGCCGCAGGTCGCCAACGGGGGCCGGCAACTCCTCTACACGCTCCGCGAGGGAAGTGCACGAGGTCAGGACGAGCAGGATCGCAAGGTAGCGCATCCCTCGAGCGTAGCCGACGCCACCGGCGCGCGGAGTCGTTAGCCTGGGCGGGCGTCCAACCGCGCAACGCCCCCCATGAGATCTGCGAACCGAACCCACGCCGCGCCCCGCGCGGGACGCTCCCCGCACTGGCCGGCGCTCACGCTGCTCCTGGCCGTGACGCCCGCCAAAGGTCAGGACCTCGCAGACTCGGAGCCCCTGCCCGTCGAGGTGCAGGTGCAGCACGCGCCCGTCACGCCCGAGGGCGGGCTGCACCTCTTCGCAAACTTCTTCCCCGCCGCGCCGCTCGACCAGGACTACGAGCTCGTCATCGGCCTCGACTTCGGGGCGGGTGTGACCGCGTACGAGCGGCGCGAGCTGAAGCCGAGCCCGAAGCGCTGGAAGGCCGGCGAGCACACGCTGCTGGAGTTCGACATCACGATCCCCGAGAGCGTGCCGCCCGGCTTCGACGAGGAAGAGGAGTGGATTCCCGGCTCTTCGGATCTCGTGATGGTGACGATCGGCTTCGCGCGGCCCGGCTCGAAGGCGGTGCGGTCGCCCGTCGGCGCGCGGCTCGCCAGCGACGGCTCGCTCGAGGTCTGCGAGGTGTCCTTGCCCGCGTTCTTCCGCGCCAAAGGGCGCGCCGAGCTCGACGGGATCTTCGCGGAGGCGAAGGCGCTCGCGCAGAGCAAGGACCGCGCGGCGGCGTGGGATCTGCTCTCCGACGGGCTGCGGCGCGCGTCGCGCGACGAGGACAAGGAACGCTTCCGCGACGCGCTGGAGGAGGTCGGCAAGTACAAGGCGCGGAAGCTGAGCGACGGAGAGACGCAGATCGTCGGCGCGCGCATCCGCGCCGAGCAGGTGCGCTACTGGCGCATTCAAGCTGGCCGCATGGTCCGCGACGGCCAGATCCACGGCGCACTGCGCATCCTGGAGAGCATCGGCGGCTCGTTGCAGGCCGACGTCGGTGAGGCGGTCATCGGCGCCGTGAACCAGGCCGACCGCATGAACGAGGACATCGACGACCTTCGCGAGCGTCTGACACGCGAGTTCTCGTCGGAGGAGGAGGCGGCGGTCGAAGCGCTCGTCGAGGAGCACGGGCTGACCAAGAGCCTCTTGAAGATCGCCGAGAAGCGCTTCGCGGGCGGCGAGGAGCGGCTCGCGATCGGCGTGATGCGCGAGCTGCGCCAGTCCGACGACGACGAGGTCGCGGACAGCGTCGTGGCGCGGCGCAAGGAGATGGAGGAGGCGTACGTCGCCTCGACGCCGGCCGATCAGGTGGAGCGCGTGCAGGCCGCGCTCGACCATCCGTGCTGGAAACGCACGACCACCGCGCTCAGCCACGAGTTCATCTACATCGGGCCGGAGGACCTCGTGCGCGGGATCCCCGAAGCGTCGAAGCTGCACTTCGATCTCGCCTACGTGTTTCTGACGGACCTCTTCGGCCGCGTTCCGAACCCCGAGGGCGACCGCGTGACGGTCTACTTCAAGGAGCTGTTCGACTTCGGCGGCGGCATCGGCGGCGGCAAGATCATCGACATCGGTCGCGCCGACCCGAGCCCGAAGCAACCCGTCGGCGTCGACAACGGCCTGCTCTACCACGAGCTGACGCACTGCATCGACGACACGCGGCCCGTGCATGGCGGCTTTCACGAGGGCCTCGCCAACCTCGGCGCCGCCTACGCCTTCGAGGCGCTCGACCAGAACAGCGACGCGCTGCACTCCTTCGACAAGAACCTCGCCGAGTTCCGGAAGTACTTCCTCGAGCGCGACCTCGAGTACTGGCTGATCCAGAACTACGGGCCGAGCGCTGGCTTCTTCTTGCACTTCGTCGAGGAGTACGCGAGCCGCGGCAAGGCCGACCACGACTGGAGCGGGCTGCGGCGCTTCTTCCGCGAGTACCGCGACGCGCCGGTGCGCGACGGGCGCGAGCCGTACGTGGCGCGCGGGCTCGCCTACTACCTGACGCGGGCCTTCGGCCCGCGCGCGTTCGACGACCTCGTGCGCTTCGGCTTCCCCCTCGAGGAGCGCGACCGGCGCGTGATCGCGCACGAGTTCGACGCCTTCGACTGGGAGGACTACAGCGACTTCGAGGAGGCCTTCGAGGCCTTTCCGACCTCGCCGCTTCCGCGCGACCGCGTCGGCCGCCAGGTGGCGAACCTCTCCGGCGACGACGAGGACGACCGCGCCCTGCTGCGCAGCCACGGCGTGATCACCAGGTGGCAGACGATCGGCCCCTTCTTCACGAAGAACGCCGACGCCGGGGCAACGCCGTTCCCGCCCGAGACGGCCATCGACTTCGAGGAGAAGGTCGACGCCCTGCGCTCGACGAAGGACGGCGATTCACGGCTGATCTGGCGTGAGCCGCACCCCACCTGGGAGTCCTCGTTCGGTGACAAGCCGGTCAAGATCGACGCGAAGGGCTGGATCGAGTTCGACTACAAGCCCTACGGCCAGCGCAACGCGGCGATCTACGCCGTCACCAACGTGACGCTCGCCGAGGACAGCGAGGTGCTCTTCCACCTGCGCGCGGACGACGAGTTCGCGCTGTTCGTCGACGGCCAGCGGCTCGGCACCTACGCCGATCGCGGACACAACGGATCGTCGACCAACGCGCGCTGGCGCGGCCCGTTCATCAACCTGCCGGACGCGCAGAAGTTCGCGCTGCCGCTCGCGGCCGGGCGGCACTCGTTGATGGTCAAGATCAAGAACCGCGGCGGACCGGCTGGCGTGGTGATGGCGCTCTCCGAGCTCGACGGCAGCCCGCTCGCCTTCGAGCACGACATCGATCCGCCCGCGCCGTTCCCCGCCGCGCCCGAGCGCAGCTGGAAGCGCGTGCTGCGCCTCGACCACCGCTCGTTCAAGACCAAGACCAAGGCCGCGGTCGGCGGCTTCAAGTCGGTCGGCAAGGCAACCGCGGGCACGAGCGACGAGGGCAAGGTCGAGTGGCGCCGCTTCACCGTACGCCCCGGCTTCCCGAAGGACTCACCGTCGAACCTCGCCTGGCTCAAGGAGAACCTCACCGAGGACATCGTCGACTTCCGCGCCCTGTTCGAGCTCGAGACCGACTCGCGCGCGCCGAAGATGACGTTCACGTTCCAGGGCGAGGGCGACAAGGACGGGCTGTCGGGCTGGACGCTGATCCTCGTTCCGCACGCGGACTCCGAGGTCAACGCGCGCCTCGAGCGCTACGACCGCCTCGTGTACGAGACCGAGCGACTGAAGCTCGAGAACGCGGCGGGGCTGCACGAGCTCGAGATCGAGCTGATCGAGGACGAGCTCAGCGTGCGGCTCGACGAGCTCGAGCTGTTCCGGCGCGTGCCGCTGCGCCTGATCACGAGCGCGCACCGCATGGGCATCGCGACCTGGGGTGGCGAACCGCGGATCGTCAGCTTCGAGCTGTCTCGCGGAAAGTAGCGCGAGGCGGCAGTACGGAGCCGCAGCAATCCATCACCTCTTCGCCCCCGTCAACCAGGGGCCGAGCTGAAGCTCGGCCCCTGGTTGCCGGGGGCGAAGAGGTGATGGATTGCTGCGGCTCCGTACTGCCGCCTCGCGCTACCGCGCGCGGTGAACCGTGGTCGTGTTGCTCGCGGCGGCGAGGCCCAGGAGGAAGAAGACGATGACCGAGGCATCGAGCAGCGGGCCGCGAACCTCCGCGGGGCCGATGAACGAGGCTGCGAGGGCGACGAAGCCCAAGGCGAAAGGCAGCGTGACGCGGGCGCGGCGCAGAGCTTCACCGCGGTCCAGGGTCGAGGCATTCGTGCCGGCGAGACCGGTGCCGAAGGTGGCGGTCGAGCCCGGGGCGTTCATCTGCAGGTTCGATTGGTTCATGGCGGATCTCCGTGGGTCGTTCGGGGCTGGCACGGACCGTCGTGGCCAGCGCTCGTCTTCGGATACAGCTTCGGTCAGGATCCGGATTCAAGCCAATCGATAGTCTCGTAGTATCTGTTCGATAATCTTGACGCAACAGAGAGAGAGGCCCGCGGGGCGCCGTCACGCCCTCACCAGGGG
>CAYGST010000463.1:0-4403 GCA_964352415.1 uncultured Planctomycetaceae bacterium
GTCGGTCGAGTGGCTGCGCCTGAGCTGCGCGCTCCGCATCCGCGACGCGCGCCTTCACGCGATCGAGCTGATCCGGCAGCCGTTGAACGTGCAGCTCCCGGCGCCGAGGGACGGCGCCGAGCTCGTGCTCGCGGGCGCGGAGCAGCGCCGCGGCGTCGGGCTGGCCGGGGGGCTCGGGCTGCGGGCGCGACTGCGGCCGCAGGGCTCGAGCGAGCTGCGCTTCTCGTTCGCCGCGCCGGGGCGTAGCGCCGACGGCGACCCTGGACCTGGCCTCGTGCTCGAGTGGGGACCTCCGGGCGGCGAGCGGCGACGACGCCGCTTCGAGCCGGCCGTCGGCGCCGGCTACGCCTGGTCGGACGCGCGCGTTCCGCTCGGGGAGTTCGCCGGTCAGGAGCTCGACCTGCGCTTCCGCGTGGAGGACGACGGCGCCGGCGCGCCGTGGGCCCTCGCCGAGTGCGGTGTCGTGAGCGGCACCGGGCCAGCGCGGCGCGTGCTCCTCATCACATCGGACACCCACCGCGCCGACCACCTCGGAGAAGCCGGACGCGGGGTCGCGGTGCGCACGCCCGTGCTCGACGCCTTCGCGCGGCGGGGAGTGCTCTTCGAGGACTGCTTTGCGTCGACGAACATCACGAACCCGTCGCACATCGCGCTGATGACGGCGACGCACCCGCGCGACACCGGGGTCCTGTCGAACCACGAACCGATCTCGGTGGCTGCGCCGACGCTTGCGGAGGCGTTCGAGACCGCGGGCTTCGCGACCTTCGCGTCGATCAGCTCGCGGCATCTCGGAGATCGCACCAGCGGCCTCGGCCAGGGGTTCCAGCGCCTCGCGGCGCCGGCGAAGCGCGGCCAGCGGGTTGGGGCGGAGAGCATCGACGACCTGGTCCGCTGGCTCGAGCGGGCCGATGGCCTGCCGGCCTTCGTCTGGCTCCATCTGTACGACGCCCACGTGCCCTACGATCCGCCGCGGGACGTACTCCGGAGCTACTACCCGCAGCCCGCGCTCGCGTTCGACCCCGAAGCGCCGGAGATCGATCACGTCCCCGCGCGCGTCTACGACCGCATCTTCCCCGGGCTCAAGGACCTCGACTACCCGAAGGCGCTCTACGCCGGTGAGGTCAGCTACCTCGATGGTCAGCTCCAGCGGGTCCTCGAGCACCCCGCGTTCGCCGAGGCCACGATCGCCTTCACCGCGGACCACGGGGAGTCCCTCGGCGCGCACGGCGTCTTCTTCGCGCACGCGGACCTCTATCCCGACTCGCTGCACGTCCCGCTGATCGTCGCCGGCCCCGGCGTGCCCCGCGGTCTGCGCTGCGAGGCTCCGGTAACGCACACCGACCTGGGGCGCACGTTGCTCGATCTCGCGGGCCACTTCTCCGCGGAGTTCCCGGGGAGCAACGTGCTCGATCGGCTCGACGCTCCGGCGGGGGCGGGGAGCACGCGCTACGCCCTCGGCGCGGGAGCAAGCCTGGCTTCGATCACCGAGGACGGCTGGCACCTGATCCTCGCGCTCGACCGCGTTCGAGGACACCACCGCGTCGACGAGCGCGCTCAGCACTCGGCGACGCTGCACGACCTGGGGAGCGACCCGGCCGCGACGCGCGACCTCCTGGAGCAGGAGGGCGAGCGGGCCGCGGCGCTGCGCGCGCAGCTGATCGACTGGCTCGGCGGCACGCAGGACCGCGGCTGGCGCAGCGCGGCCATCGTCGACCCGGAGACCCTGCGCAGCCTGGAAGCGCTGGGCTACACGGCGACGGACAGCGAAGCGGGCGACGTGCTCTTCGATGCGAGCTGCGCCTGCGTCGAGTGCCAGCGCTTCGCGCGCTGAGGCGTCCGGGGTCTTCGCTCGGGGCGGGCCGGCGTTCGCCGAGCACGCGCGGGGTCGGGCCCGCTATTCGTAGACCCGCGAGACCATGCCGTCGATGAACACGAACGTGATGTCGAACGTGTCTCCGTTGCGCAGCTCGATGTTGTAGACCCAGGACACCTGGATCGAGTTCGCCATGTTCCGGACGTTGTCGGGCGTGCCGTAGCGATCGAGGACCTGCTGGTAGCCTGACAGCCGGTGCTGCTTCGTGAGCTGCTGGTCGAGGTCACGATCCGCGAAGTCGAGCGCCTCCAGGGGCGCACGCGAGGCCGTCGCCGCGGCTGGGGCGAGCCGCGCGGGACCCGAGCCGTTTGCCGTGCGCTGCTCGAGTCGCTCGAGCAGCGTCGTGCAGCGCTCCAGCAGGCGCGCGACGTCGGCGGTCTCGGGGCCCGCGTGGGTCTCCGTCGCGAGCGCGGTGCGCTCCGAGTCCGTCGCGGCGGCGGAGGCCGGGCCTCCACGGGCGCGCGCGAGACCCTCGATGCGATCCCCGAGCGCGCGGACCTCGGCGAGCAATGCCTCGAGGTTCGGGTCGGCGCCCTGCGGGACCTCGAGGGTCGCCGGTGACGGGTCGAACGAAGGCGTCGGCGCGGCGGAGGCGGAGGCGAGGACGAAGCCGACGAGGGCTCCGCCGAAGGCGGTGAGGGCGGGGGCGAGCGGCCAGGGGCTCGGCATGCGAGGGCTCCTGTGGTCGGGGACGGGAGCTCGATCCTAACCGAGGGGCGCGCGGGGCAAGAGGGCCCGTCCGGCGCCGCGCAGCGCGTCGCAGCCCAGCAGAACGGGCCGCCTCCCGGTAGGGAGGCGGCCCGTTCGCGTGGCGGTGCGCGCGGCGCTCAGCGGCGCCAGTCGCCGTCGAGCAGGCCCTCGGCGAAGCGCAGGCTGAGGGTCGCCTTCAGGCCCTTGCGGGACTTGCCCTTCACGAACATCTGGACGTCGAGCCACTGCTGGGTGACCTCGATCTTCTCCATCTTGCCCTTGTCGCCCTCGACCTCGATCGTGACCGGGCGGTTGGCGACCGTGACGGTGTTGCCGCCGGAGGCCGGGTTGCCGTAGTCGAGGGACTTGGTCGGCATCGCCGCGATCGGGACGCCGCTCATGTCGAAGAACACGTAGTTGTCCTCCGTCGGGTCGAAGCTGAGCAGCGTGTCGAGGGCGAACTTGGAGGGGCCGCCCTCGATCTCCTCCTTCGAGCCAGCTTCGTCCGGCTCACCCTCTTCCTCGTCCTCGTCCCCCTTCTCTTCGTCACGCTTGGCGATCTTGGCCGCGCCGCGAATGGCGACGAGGTAGGTGCCGGCGGCGAGGGCGGGCTCGACGACGTCCTGGTTCGTCGCGAGGAAGCCGATGAAGGCGAGCTCGTCTGTCTGCGGGAGCTTGCGGATGTCGTTCAGGCCGTTCGACTGCAGCTCCTCGGCGGGGGTGAAGAGGATGTAGTCGTACTGCTTGATGACGGAGTAGCCGGCGACCTTGGACTCGCTGTCCTCGGCGATCCAGCGGTCCATCGCGATGACCTGGGTCGGGTCGAACATCACCGGGCCGTTCGTGTCGCGCGGACGGATGTTGCGCGGGATGCGGCCGAGCTGCTGCTCGGCGAAGTCGAGGCCGGGCTGGGTCGAGGCGGCGCAGCGGAAGCCGAGGACATGGGCGCGCTGGTAGCGGTCGAAGCCGCCGCGCACCATCGCCCGCGCGAAGATCCAGCCCGTCTGCTGCGAGCCGCTCTTCACGACGCGCCAGTCGGCGCTCCACTTCGGCTGGTTGTCGATCGTCTTCTTCTTGTCGCCCTTGCCGATCTTGAACGGCTTCTGCTTCCAGCCCTTGTAGGGGTTGAACGGCGACTGGGTCCACTCCCAGACGTTGCCGATGAGGTCGTGGACGCCTTGCTCCGAGGCGCCCTTCTCGAAGGAGCCGATCTCGAGCGCGCCGCTCGCGCGGACGTCCTCCTTCGTCGCTGCCATTCCTGACTTCCACTCGTTCCCCCAGGGGAACATGCGTCCGTCGTCGCCGCGGATCGCGCGCTCGAACTCGAACTCGGTCGGCAGGCGCAGGCCGGCCCACTCGGCGTAGCCGCGGGCGTCCTGGTAGTCGATGTAGGTGACGGGCTTCTTCAGGATGGAGTCGGGCACCTCCCACTCGCAGTCCTTCCAGTTCTGATCCCACCAGTAGGCTTGGTCGAGCTCTTCGCGCGGGGGCGCCTGGCGTCCCTCTTCCTTGGCCTTGTCGCGAGCGGCCTTCTGCTTCTCCGCGTGCTCGGCGCGCGCGACGGCGAGGGCAGCCTCGCCCCACGTGTAGGGCGGCTTCGCGCCCGAGGACTCGACGTAGGCGCGGAACTGCTCGTTCGTCACCTCGCCGACCATCAGGTAGTAGTCGTCGACCTGGACCGTGCTCTCGGGCCACTCGGAGAGGAAGCCGCCGGCTTTCTCCTCGGCCTCCTTGTGCTCCTCGATGAGCGCGATGAGCTCTTTGTGGGGCGTGCCGATCTTCGTCCGCCCGCCGGGGATCAGGACCAGGCTCGGGGGGGCGAGCGCGTCCTTGTTCGGGG
>CAYGST010000464.1:0-4398 GCA_964352415.1 uncultured Planctomycetaceae bacterium
TGTAGATCTTGTGGAATTCGCCGGCCTCGGTGTCGGCCGTGCCGGTCATGCCCGAGAGCTTCTCGAACATGCGGAAGTAGTTCTGGTACGTGATCGTCGCGAGCGTCTGGTTCTCCTGGCGCGGGGTCAGCCCCTCGGAGACCTCGACCGCCTGGTGGAGGCCGTCGGACCAGCGCCGCCCCTCCATCTTCCGGCCGGTGAACTCGTCGACGATGATCACCTCGGGACCCTTGTCGCGGTCCTCGACGACGTACTCCTTGTCCTTGGTGTAGAGGTTGTGGGCACGCAGGGCGTTCTCGATGAAGTGCGGCCACTCCTCGTTGCCCGGCGTGTAGAAGGACTCGACCCCGACGAGCTTCTCCGCCTCGATTATGCCGGCCTCGAGCAGGTGCGCCGAGCGCTCCTTCTCCTTGACCTCGAAGTGCTCGTCCTTCACGAGCGAGCACGCGATCTGGTCCGCCAGCTTGTACTTGTCGCTGCTCTCCTCGGCGGGACCCGAGATGATCAGCGGCGTCCGCGCCTCGTCGATCAGGATGGAGTCGACCTCGTCGACGATCGCGAAGTAGAGCTCCTTCTGGACCTGCTCCTCCGCGCGCGTCTTCATGTTGTCGCGCAGGTAGTCGAAGCCGAACTCGTTGTTCGTGCCGTAGACGATGTCGCAGCCGTAGATCGGCTGGCGATCCCACGGGGACATGTTGGACTGGATCGCGCCGACGGTCAGGCCCAGGTACTCGAAGATCGGCGCCATCCAGGCGCAGTCCCGGCGGGCCAGGTAGTCGTTGACCGTGATCAGGAAGCACGGCTTGCCGGTCAGGGCATTGAGGTAGAGCGGCAGGGTCGCGACGAGGGTCTTGCCCTCGCCCGTCATCATCTCCGCGATCGAGCCGCGGTGCATGACGATGCCGCCGACCAGCTGCACGTCGTAGTGGCGCATGCCGAGGACGCGCTTCGACGCCTCGCGCACGAGCGCGAAGGCTTCGGGCAGGCAGTCGTCGAGGGTTTTCTCCCCCGCCTGGACGGCCTTGCGCATCTCGTCGGTCTTGGCGAGGCACTCCTCGTGGCTGAGACCCTCCGCCCAGGACTCGAGGTCGTTGGTCGCCTTGATCAGAGGGTTCAGGGTCTTGACCGCCCGCTCGTTGGCGGAGCCGAAGACGCCCTTGAAGAAGCGGCCGGCCTGATCACCAAAGCCGGAGAATCTGTCGGAGAAATTGTCCCAATCCATGCGAATTCGTCGTCGGAACGGCTCCGATCCAGCCAACAAGGGGCGCCGGGAGCCTGCGAGGGCGAGCATTCTCGTTCGTCGGAGCCCTCGCGGGAAGATACAGGCGGGGTTTCTTCCGGATTCCCTCGTCGCGGATTCCAACGCGGGGAGCGGAGCGGAGCGCCCGCGGGCCTCAGACGGTCGAGGTTCCGAGCAGCTGCTCGATCATCGTGAAGAGCAGCTGACGCGGATACGGCTTGCGCAGGAGGCCGCTGACGCGCTGCAGCCGCGCGAGGTCGATCGAGGCCGCCGTGACCATCAGCACGGGCACGTCCTTCATCCGCTCCGAGGAGCGCATGCGCTCGAGCACCTCGTCCCCGTCGAGCTCGGGCATGTTGTAGTCGAGCAGTACGAGCTGGGGCAGGGGGTCGTTGTCCAGGCGATCGAGGACCTGTTGGCCGTCGAACGCGACTTCAACCACGTAGCCACGCGCCTGCAGCAGGGCCGCCAGGCCACGCGCCACCCCCTTCTCGTCGTCCACGACCAGCAGCCGCCCCTGGCAGGTGGCCTCGCACTCGACCTGCGCCAGGTCCTCCGCGAGCTCTTGCAGCGACTCGTTCGTCGGCAGCCCTGCCTCCGCCCACCCGGCCTCGATCGAGCCCTTCAGGTCGCGGTTGCGCTCGCGCAGCTCGAGCCAGGCGTCGTAGTCGGGGCTGCCCTCGGGGATGTCCAGGTCGTCGTGGGTGTCCACGGAGAAGAAGTACTCGTGATCGACCAGGTACTCCTGGAGCACGAACTTCATGAACGGGTACTGAGCGTTCCCGAGCCGCAGCGTGTAGCGCTGGCAGTGCGGACTGTCGTGCTTGTCCGCGCTCGAGGTGAACAGCAGGAATAGCTCCTCGAGGCTGTTCACGCCTTCGAGGCGCTTGGGATCGAACCAGGGGTTCGCACGCTCGAGGTCCGGCCAGGCCGCGCGCATGTACAGATCGACGGCGCGTCGAACGTGTGCTGGGGTGAGCTGATCGAGACGCACGTCGGATCCTCAGTTGAGCGCGGGGACGCGGTCCAGGATGCCGATGACGTCTTCGAGCGAGGCGAAGCCGGCCGCCTCGAGGCGCTGCGCCACCTCGTCGGGCAGCCGCCCGAGCAGCCCCGGATCGCTGAACGAGGCGGTCCCGACCTGCACGGCCCGACAGCCGACGGCGAGGTACTCCAGCACGTCGTCCGCGGTCGAGATCCCGCCGCATCCGATGACCGGGATCGAAACGGCCTGCACGCACTCGAAAGCGCAGCGCAGCGCGACCGGCTTGATCGAAATGCCGGAGTAGCCGCCCATGCGGGTGTTCAGACCCGGCGCGCCGGTGCGCCAGTCGACCTGCATGCCGAGCAGCGTGTTGACCGCGGTGATGCCGTCTGCCCCGCCGGCCTCGACCGCCACCGCCATCTCGCCGATGCGCGTGACGTTGGGCGAGAGCTTGGCGAAGATCGGCTTGTCCGTCACCGCTCGCACGCCGGCGATGATCGCCTCGGCCACGGGCGGGTCCGTCGAGAACGGCAGCTTGCCGCCGTCGACGTTCGGGCACGAGAGGTTGACCTCGAATGCGCCGAGCTCGTCGAAGCCGGCCAGTCGCTCGGCGGCCTCGAAGAAGGCCTCGGGCGTCTCACCGCCGATGTTCGTGACGATCACGGTCTCGAGCCCGGCGAGCGTCGGCACGACGTCGTCGATGTACGCTTCAACCCCGCGGTTCTCGAGGCCGATCGAGTTCAGGAAGCCCGCCTCGGTCTCGCGGATGCGCGGCGCGGGATTACCGTGGCGCGGGGCCGGCGTGACCGTCTTGCTGACCCACGCGCCGAGCCTGCCCGGAGGCACGAAGTGGCGCATCTCCATGCCGTGGCCAAAGGTCCCCGACGCTGACATGAGCGGGTTCCTGAGCGCGAGTGGGCCGAGCCTGGTCGTGAGGTCCAAGGTCACCCCAAACTAGACCACCCGGGGTCGGCGGGCAACGCCGCCCGGTCCGGGAATTCCCTCAGGCGGCGCCGCGCTCGGAGGCCCCGGCAGCTTCGGAGTCTTCCGCGGTGGCCTCCTCGGACTCCTGCTCCTTGCCGAGCGACCCGATCAAGAGGATCGCCGCGCCGACCGTGATGCACGAGTCGGCCACGTTGAAGGTCGGGAAGTGCCAGTCCCAGCGCCCGAAGTAGACGTCGATGAAGTCCCGCACCTTGCCGTAGGGATGGACGCCGTCCGTGGGCAGGAACAGGTTGTCGTAGAGGTTCCCCAAGGCCCCCGCGAGCACGAGCAAGAGCGCGCTGACGAACCAGCCGTTGTGGCGCTTGGCGCGGAAGATCAGGACGATCAGGAACAGGACCGCGACCACGCGCAGCCCGATCAGAGCGTGCGGGAAGTCGCCGAACTGGCCGAAGGCCGCCCCCGGGTTCTCCGACAGCATGAAGGTGAACCAACCCACCGACTCCCCGAGGACGTGGTGGCGCAGGTGTCCGTGGTCGTCTCGCAGCAGGTCGACCTCACCGCCCTCGAGCCAGGCGAAGACCCCCGCCTTGCTCCACAGATCGAGCAGCACGAGCGCAACGACGATGGCGTAGCGACGCGCCAGCAAGGCGAAGCTCGGGCGCAGTTCGGAACTCTCCATGGGAAGCAGGACGCCGACCGAAGCCGGGCGCGCGACTAGCTCTGCTCCGCCTCGGCCAGACGCTGGCAGTCGATGCAGCGGCGGGCATGGGGCATGGCCCGCAGCCGGTCCTTCATCAGCCAGTTCTCGCAATCCTCGCAGCGGCCGTAGGTGCCGTCCTCGACGCGCCCGATCGCTTCGAGCACGTCGCTGGCCGTCTGCTCGTCGTGCTGCAGGAGCTCGAGGCTGAACTCGACGTTGTAGCCGTCGCCTTCATCCCCCTGGGTCTCCTGTCGCCCACCATCACCGAGCGCATCCGTCTGCAGGTGGTCGATGTCCCCCTGCAGGACGCTGAACATCAGGCGCAGCTGGGCCTCGAAGTGCTCGAGATCGGTGGCGGAGAGCTTCTTTCCAGGCATAGGATAGGGGGTGCGATGGCGCGAGCCGCGGGCACGAAGGGCGTGGAGCGGGCGGGAGTATAGGGTCGGCCCGGGGGAGCCACAAGCGGACCCCGCTTGAACGGTCGCACCCGCCACGGTCGAATCCGGACGTGCCGAACGACCCCGCCCC
>CAYGST010000465.1:0-4376 GCA_964352415.1 uncultured Planctomycetaceae bacterium
CGAGACCGCGGTCGCGGCGCTGCGCAGCGGCTTCGCGGTCGTCGCCGGCGGCCTGCACGAGGCGGCGGCCCTGTGCGACCGGCTCGCGCCGGAGCACCTGCAGCTCGACCTGGCCTCCCCGAACGATGTCCGTGGAGAGCTGAACCACTACGGCGCCCTGTTCGTCGGCCGGCAGGCCGCCGAGGTGTTCGGGGACTACGGCGCTGGGCCGAACCACGTGCTGCCGACCGGGGGCGGCGCGCGCTTCACCGGCGGGCTCTCGGTCCTCGACTTCCTGCGCGTGCGCACCTGGCTCGAGATCCGCGAGCCGGGCGAGCTGGCGCGGGACGCCGCCGCCCTGGCGCGGCTCGAGGGCCTCGAGGGCCACGCCCGCTCGGCGGAGGCGCGCTGATCGGCGAGCGGAGCCTCCTTCGAGCGCCAGCCTTCCGGCCCTCGGTTGAAGCCCACCGGCCATTCGGTGAGAATCCCCGCCTCCAGCTCCAGAACCACCCAGGGACATGAACACCGAACAGCTGAACAAGGTCCAGAACGACGACGGCTTCATCGCAGCGCTCGATCAGAGCGGCGGAAGCACCCCCAAGGCCCTCCACCTCTACGGCGTCGAGGAGAGCGAGTACTCCGGCGACGAGCAGATGTTCGACATGGTGCACGCGATGCGTTCGCGCATCGTGAAGAGCCCCTCGTTCAACGGCGACCGCATCCTTGGAGCGATCCTCTTCGAGATGACGATGGACCGCGAAGTGAACGGCAAGCCTACGGCGCAGTTCCTCTGGGAGGAGAAGCGCGTCGTGCCGTTCCTGAAGTGCGACAAGGGGCTCGCCGACGAGGTGAACGGCGCTCAGGTCATGAAGCCGATGCCGCAGCTCGACGAGCTCCTCGACCGCGCGGTCGCGAACGGCATCTTCGGCACCAAGATGCGCTCGGTCATCAAGCTGGCGAACGCGGACGGCATCAAGGCCGTGGTGGAACAGCAGTTCGAGGTCGGCAAGCGCATCGTCGCCAAGGGCCTCGTCCCGATCATCGAGCCCGAGGTCGACATCCACAGCCCGGACAAAGCCCAGGCCGAGGTGCTTCTCAAGGCAGGCCTGCTCGAGCACCTGAACGCGCTCGGCGCGGACCAGAAGGTCATGCTCAAGCTGACCCTGCCCGAGACGGACAACTTCTACAAAGAGTGCATCGAGCACCCGAACTGCGTGCGCGTCGTCGCCCTCTCCGGCGGCTACAGCCGCCAGGAAGCGAACGCGCGCCTCGGTCGCAACAACGGCATGATCGCGAGCTTCTCGCGTGCGCTCTCCGAGGGCCTCTCGGCCAAGCAGAGCGAGGCCGAGTTCGACAAGACGCTCGACGCATCGATCCAGAGCATCTTCGACGCCTCGAAGACCTGATCGCCACGCCGCGCCGTCGCCGAGGCCCGGCCGCTCTCCCCGGGCGGCCGGGCCTCGGCGCACCGCGAGCCCTCACTCCACAGCACGGCGCTCGAACGAACCAACGACAATGATCCAGATCGCTGAACGCAACGTCCTCGGCACCACGCTGACCGGCTGTTCGACGGACCCGCTGACCGGCTTCTTCCGCGACGGCTGCTGCCGCACCGGCGAGGACGACCTCGGCTCGCACACCGTCTGCACGCGCGTGACCGAGGAGTTCCTGCTGTACTCCAGAGCGCGCGGCAACGACCTGATGACACCGGTCCCCGAGTACGGCTTCCCCGGGCTGAAGCCGGGCGACCAGTGGTGCCTCTGCGCGGCGCGCTGGCAGGAGGCGAAGCTCGCGGACTGCGCCCCCCAGGTCGTCCTGGAGGCCACCCACGAGCGAGCGCTCGAGATCTGCAAGCTCGAGGACTTGAAGGCGCACGCCATCGGCGGCTGAGAGCGGCGCCCGCGGGGCTCTCCATAGAATCACCGGCTGGCGCGTGAGGTTCGCGAAAGGACCGCGCGCCGGCGCCGTAGAGCGGCCTTCACCCCCAGCCCGCCATGAAACGAACTCCGCTCCTGCTCGTCGTCGCCGCAGCACTCGCCGCCGCGCTCTTCCTCTTCCTCCAGACCGACGAGCCGCCGGGCGGTGCCGAGGCCCCGCTGGCGATCGGTCCGGGGGGCGCTCAGCCGAGCAGCGACGCGCTGATGCCCGACGGCGACTCCCTGCCCGCCCCCGCGCTCGCCTCCGGTGAGGCGCCGGGGCGCACCGCGGTCCCCGAGCGCCGGCCGAAGGGGGCGAAGAAGCAGGAGGAGACCGAGGCCGAGCGCGCGGCTCGGCGCGCGAAGGGGCCGTTCCTGCGCGGGATCGTCCGCTCCCAGGAGGGCCTGCCCGTCGGCGGCGCGACGGTGAAGGTCTCCGGGGAGCTCGGCGACAACGCGATCCTCGGGCTCGGTGAGCTGGCGCTCGCGGAGGAGGCGGTGACGACGCCCGGCGGCGCGTTCCAGGTGCCGCGCGGGCTCTGGCCCATCTCGGAGATGTCCATCAAGGTCGAGGCCCGCGGCTTCCTGCCCTTCGAGGCGAGCGGCACGCCCGACCGTGAGAGCGGCGACGCGAGCCTCGGCACGTTCACGCTCGAGCGTGGCGTCGTCCTCGCCGGTCGCGTGGTCGACGCCGACGAGCAGGCCGTCGCAGGCGCGCAGGTGCGACGCATCGACCGCGAAGACTCGGGCAACCGTCCCGCCGTGATGGCGTTCGCCGAGAGCATGGGCCAGATCCCGGTCAGCCGCACGGAGACCGACGAGGAGGGTCGCTTCGAGCTGCCGTTCGAGGTCGTCGGCGAGTACGCCCTGGTGGTCGAGCACCCCCGTCATCCCAAGGCGCGCTTCGAAGGCACGACGCCGGCGGCCGGCAACGAGGACTTGAACATCGTCGTGCGCTTCGCCCCGAGCGCCAAGATCACGGGGCGCCTCGTCGGTTACCCCGGCGGTCGCGAGAACGTCTCCGTCCGCGCGCGGCTGCTCGCGCCCGACGGCGAACAGGAAGAGCCCGCCTTCCTGCGGATGTTCGGTTCGATGACGAGCGACATCAAGGCGACGCCGAGCGACGACGGCAGCTTCGAGCTGATCGGCCTGCTCGCGCAGCGCCGCTACGAGGTGCAGAGCTACGTCATGGACGGGCTGATGCAGCAGAGCCCGTGCTCGGAGAAAACGGAAGTTCCGGCCGGGACGGAGGGCCTCGAGCTCACCTGGGACGGCGGCGCCGCGGTGTTGTTCTCCCTCGTCGACGAGGCCACAGGCGAGCCGCTGACGAACGGCAGCGTGCGCTTCCGCTGGCAGGACAGCTCGGGCGGCTTCATGGCGAACGCCCGCAAGCTGATCGAGTTCCACGGCACGCAGGTCGTCATCCCCGAGCTGCGACCCGTGCCCTCCCCGAGCAACTTCGAGTTCGCCGTGATGGTCGACGGCTACCTCGACGCGCGCCGCTCCGACATCGAGGTCACCGAGCTCGAGGACGTCGACCTGGGACAGATCGCCCTGCGCCGCTCGCCGCGGCTGCGCGTCCGGGTCGTCGAGGCCGCCTCCGGAGATCCCCTGCGCAGCGCGCGCGTCGTGCTGCGGCCGAACCTCGAGGTCGAGGAGGACCAGTTCTTCGGACTCGGCGGCAAGCACGCGACCGGCAAGACCGACCGCGATGGCTGGTGCGACCTCGAGGCCTGCTCGACACCGACGGCCACGCTGAGCGTCCGGCGCCGCGGCTTCGCGCCGCTCGTCATCGACGAGCTCGACATGCCCGGCCAGGGCGAGCGCGAAGAGCTCGTGCGTCTGTTCGAGGGCGGCGAGGTGACGGTGCAGGTGGTCGACGCTGAGGGGCGTCCCGCGGACAACCAAACGGTCCTCCACCGCCACGAGGACGAACGCAGCGATCCACGCCAGACGGGCCGGGACGGCGAGCTGCTCTACCGCGACCTCGGTCCGGGCAAGCACGAGTTTCGCCTCGGTGGGCAGGCGTCCAACCGCCGTCGCCGCGGCGGAGGCGTGCGCGTCAACTTCGACATCGACGGCGAGGAGCAGTGGACCTCGGTCGTCCTGACCTCGGGTGGGCGCGCGAACGTGAACCTCGAAATGCCGCCCACCGGCACGCTCGAAGGGGTCGTGACGATCCGCGGCGAGCCGGCGGCCGACGTGCGCGTCTCGCTCCTGCCCGGCTCGGAGGTCACCGACGAGCAGGAGATGCGCGCGCAGCTCGGTGAGAGCATGGCGCAGTTCATGCCGGACGGCGGTTACTCGACGCGCACGGGCTCCGACGGGAGCTTCGAGCTGACGGACCTGCCGCTGGGCGATCACCAGCTGCGCCTGGTGCGCGAAGAGGGTGTCCCGCCGCACTACGCGCCCGTGGAGGTCCGCGAGGGCACGGGGCGCGCCGACGTCGCGCTCCCGAGCGCCGCCGTCGAGGGCCGCATC
>CAYGST010000466.1:0-2203 GCA_964352415.1 uncultured Planctomycetaceae bacterium
TTCCAAGCGTGCTCCTTCAGCCACTCGGACACCTCTCCGTACTCGTCTCGGGGCGGGAACGTCCGTCGAGCCGCCGCCCGGCCGCTGCGAACAGCGGCCGGGTGGATTGGCGGAGAGGGAGGGATTTGAACCCCCGGTGCGGTTGCCCACACTCTGGTTTTCGAAACCAGCCCATTCAGCCACTCTGGCACCTCTCCGTGGCGCTGCCGCGGGACGGCAGCGCGTACGCTCAGCGGATCAAGTCCCGCCTCGTTTGCTTCGAAAGAACGTCCGAAGGAGCTCGGCCGACTCGTCGGCCAGCACCCCCTCGGTGAGGGTTGCGCGGTGATTCAGGCGCGTGTCCGTGAGCACCTGGCCCAGGGAGGCGCAGCCACCGAACTTCGGATCCCGCGTGGCCCAAACCACCCGGGAGACGCGCGCGTGCGACAGGGCGCCGGCGCACATGAAGCACGGCTCGAGCGTCGTGTAGCAGACGGCTCCGACCAGGCGCTGCGCGCCCACTCGGGTCGCTGCGGCGCGGATCGCAAGCACCTCGGCGTGGGCCGTCGGATCGACGCGCGTGCGCGTCTGGTTGTGGCCTCGGCCGATCACCTCGCCCTCGAGAACGAGGACGGCTCCGATGGGGACCTCGTCGAGCTCGCGCGCCAGCCGGGCCTCCTCCAGCGCCAGGCGCATGAAGTCGAGGTCGGTCGCGCAGGGCTCGTCGGTCATCGGAGCGCGGGTCGCGGAATCTGCGGAAGTCTCAGAGAACGAATCCGAGCGGGTTCCGAGAGCGGACCGGAGGGCTTGCAGCGCATCCGACAGGGGTGTCCCGATCGGGTTCGTGAGGCCCCCGGGCTCCGCGGGCCGCGCCCTGACATGAGCTGGTACACCCCACAGGATTCGAACCTGTAACCTCCTGATCCGTAGTCAGGTGCTCTATCCAGTTGAGCTAGGGGTGCGTTTAGGGGGCAAGTTTGTAGCCCTCGGCCGAGGGCGTGTCAAGCGCGTCCAGGCGAAGGTTTCGCGACCTGCGAGGCAGCCCCGGATCCCCCGCCGCCGGGAGCTTCCCGCGCGAGGCACGCGAGCAGCAGCAGGCCGTGCAGGCAGTGGACCGTAGCCTGGCAAAGCGTAGATTGGGCGCATGTCAGCGCCGTCGATCCAGCACCTGATCTCCCTCCAAGACCTGTCCGACGCGCAGCTGCGCGAAGTCCTCGACCTGTCGAGCGACCTCAAGCGCGTGAGCGCGGCTCCGAGCCTCATGGGCAAGTCGGCAGGCCTCCTGTTCTTCCGCGGCTCCCTGCGCACGCGGACCTCGTTCGAGGCTGCGGTCCACCAGCTCGGTGGCCACAGCATCAACCTGAACGCAGCCTCCGACTTCTGGGAGCTGGAGGCGCGGCCCGGCGTCGTGATGGACGGCCGCGCGCCGGAGCACATCAAGGACGCCGCCGCGGTCCTCTCGCGCTACCTCGACGTGCTCGCCATCCGGCCGGCGCTCGAAGGTCAGTCCTGGGCGACCGATCGAAAGGACGCGAGCATCCGCGCCTGGGCCGACCACGCCGGGGTCCCCGTCATCAACATGGAGAGCGCGCTGTGGCACCCGCTGCAGGCGCTCGCCGACCTGATGACCATGCGTGAGGCGCTCGGCGAGCTCGATGGCAAGCAGCTCACCGTGACCTGGACGCACTCCCCCACCGCCGCCAGCCCGGCCGTCGTGCACTCGCTGCTCCTCGCGGCGCTGCGCAGCGGGATGAATGTCCAGGTCGCGCACCCCGCCGGGTTCGAGCTGGACGAGGACATCGTCGCCCAAGCCTCCGACATGGCCGCATCCCGCGGACGCACGCTCACGACCACGAAGGACCAGAAGGCCGCGGCTGCCGGCGCGAACATCGTCTATGCGCGCTCATGGACCTCGCTCGGCGACTACGGCAACACCGCCCTCGCGGCGAGCCAGCGTTCGCGTACGACCGGCTGGAGCGTCGACGAGTCGCTGCTCGCCGCCGGCGACGACGCGCGCCTGATGCACGCGATGCCCGTGCGCCGCAACCTCGAGGCGCCGGACGCGGTGCTCGACGGCGATCGCAGCTTGATCTACGAACAGGCAGGCAACCGGCTGCACTCGCAGAAGGCGCTGCTGCTCACTCTGCTCGGTCGCTGAGCCCCGGCGCCTTTCGGGGCGCGCGCAGCCCCGGGCGCGGGCGGCGCGTGCGACACGCTTCGCGCC
>CAYGST010000466.1:2213-4348 GCA_964352415.1 uncultured Planctomycetaceae bacterium
CGTCCACCTCCACGTCCACTCCGAGTACAGCCTGCTCGACGGCGCGAACCGGATCTCGGACCTCGTGAAGGCCTGTCAGGCCGACGAGCAGCCGGCCCTCGCCCTGACCGACCACGGCAACATGTTCGGGTCGGTCGAGCTCTACAAGAAGGCCACGGCCGGCAACGTCAAGCCGATCATCGGCTGCGAGGTGTACATCGCCCAGCGCTCGCGCCTCGAGCCGCACAGCAAGAAGAACGGCAACGGCTACAACCACCTGACGCTGCTTGCCCGCAACCAGGAGGGCTACCACAACCTGATGCAGCTCGCCTCGAAGGCCTACCTCGAGGGCCTGCACTTCCGGCCGCGCATCGACAAAGAGCTGCTGTCGCAGCACTCCGCGGGGATCTCCTGCCTCTCCGGCTGCCTGGCGGGCGAGCTGAACCAGATGTTCCTGCGCGGAAAAGAGGCCGAGGCCGAAGCGCGCGCCGTCGAGCTGCGCGACCTGTTCGGCCCCGAGCACTTCTGGCTCGAGCTGCAGCGCAACGGGATCGACGATCAGAACAGCGCGAACGAGAGCATGGTCCGGCTGCACCAGCGAACGGGCATCCCGATCGTTGCGACGAACGACATCCACTACCTGCGCCACGAAGACTGCGAGGCCCAGGACGTGCTCCTGTGCATCAACACGGGCGCGAAGAAGGCCGACGAGAAGCGCTTCCGCTTCGACACCGACGAGTTGTTCTTCCGCACGCGCGAGGAGATGGGTCACCTCTTCCGCGACCTGCCCGACTCGGTCAAGGCGACGATGGACGTCGCCGACCAGGTCGACGTGCAGCTGGAGTTCGGCAACTACCACCTGCCTGTGTTCACGTCGGAGACCGGGGAGGAGCCGGACGTGCTCTTCGCGCGGCTGCTCGAGGAGGGGCTGGTGCGCAAGTACGGTCCCACGAACGAGGAGGCGCGCAAGCGGCTCGAGTACGAGAAGGGCGTCATCACCGAGCTCGGCTTCGTCTCCTACTTCCTGATCGTCTGGGACCTGATTCGCTGGGCGCGCGACAACGGCATCCCGGTCGGACCGGGGCGCGGTTCGGCGGCCGGTTCGATGGTCGCCTACCTGCTCGACATCACGCTGGTCTGCCCGCTCAAGTACGGCCTCATCTTCGAGCGCTTCCTGAACAGCGCGCGCGTGTCGATGCCCGACATCGACATCGACTTCTGCAAGGAAGGGCGCGAGCGCGTGCTGGAGTACACGCGTGTGCGCTACGGCTCCGAGAACGTCGCGCAGATCGCCACCTTCGGAACGATGGCCTCGCGGACCGTGGTGCGCGATGTCGGTCGCGTGCTCGACATCCCGCTGAAGGACGTCGACGCGGTCGCAAAGAAGATCCCCCAGGGGCCCGGCGCGCCGACCCTGGCAAAGTCGCTCAAGACGGACGCGGACCTTCAGGAGCTCGCCAGCCGCGACGAGCTCAAGCAGCTGTTCGAGCTGTCGCTCCCGCTCGAGGGGCTCGCGCGCCACATGTCGACCCACGCCGCCGGCGTGGTGATCGCCGACAAGCGCATCGACAGCTACGTGCCGCTCGCGAAGAACGGCGACGACATCGTGACGCAGTGGCCGGCGCCCCAGCTCGAGGAGATGGGCCTGCTGAAGATGGACTACCTGGGCCTGCGGACCCTGACCATCCTGAGCCGCGGCCTCGCGAACATCCGCAAGCTCGGTCTCGAAGCACCCGACCTCAACAAGATTCCCCTCGACGACCCGAAGACCTACAAGCTGCTGATGTCGGGCGAGACCCAGGGCATCTTCCAGCTCGAGTCCGAGGGCATGCGCAAGCTGATCACGCGCCTGAAGCCCGATTGCTTCGAGGACCTGATCGCCATCCTGGCCCTCTACCGCCCCGGCCCGCTCGAGTCGGGCATGGTCGACATGTTCGTGCGGCGCAAGCACGGCGAGGAGGCGATCACCTACCCGCACGAGAGCCTCGAAGGACTCCTCAAGGACACCTACGGGTGCATCGTGTACCAGGAGCAGGTGATGCTCATCTCGAGCACGCTGGCCAACTTCTCGCTGAACGAGGCGGATAACCTGCGCAAGGCCATCGGCAAGAAGAAGCCCGAGAACATGCAGAACTTCTCGGCGCACTTCCTGGCGG
>CAYGST010000467.1:0-4339 GCA_964352415.1 uncultured Planctomycetaceae bacterium
CGGCGACGATGACGATGGCGGCGAGGACTGCTCGCGGCAGGTCGTGCAGGAGCGGGGTGAAGAACGTCAGCGTCAGGGCGACGAGCACGGCGGTCAGCACCGATGCGATGCCCGTCCGCGCACCGGCGTCGAAGTTGACGACGGACCGGCTGAAGCCACCCGTGACCGGGTAGGCACCAGTGATCGAAGCGCCGAGGTTGGCGACGCCGAGCGCGACCAGCTCCTGGTTCGCGTCGATCGTCTCGCGCCGGCGGCTGGCGAGAGCCTTGGCGACCGCGACGCTCTCCATGAAGCCCACGAGGGAGATCAGCAGCGCGGTCGGAAGGAGCGAGCGGAGCGTCTCGACCTTCGCGCCCGGGAGCTCGAAGCGCGGGAGCCCGCGCGGGATCTCACCAACGATCGAGACGCCGGCGCCCTCGGCCAGCGCGAGAGTCCCGACCGTGACAATGCCGAGCACCACGATCAGGAGCGGCGCGGCCTTGGCGACGGCCGAGCTGAGCGTCGGGCCGGCACCCGTGCGCGCGAGCGCGGCCCGTGCCGCGCGCGGCCAGGCGAGCAGCACGCCGATCGCTCCAGCGCCGATCGCCAGCGTCACGAGGTTCGTGTCCGGGAGAGCGCCTCCGAGCGATGCCAGCGTCTCGAGCAGGTTGGGGGAGCGCGGGATCGAGACGCCGAACAGATGCTTGAGCTGGCTCGCGCCGATGATCAGCGCGGCGCCGCTCGTGAAGCCCGAGAGGACGTTGTGGCTCAGCAGGCTCGTGAGGAAGCCGAGGCGTGCCAGGCCCATCGCGAGCTGCAAGGCGCCGACGAGCAGCGCGAGCGTGACCGCCAGTCCGACGAACTCGGGCGACCCGGTCTCCGCGAGCGCGCCGACGCCGGTCGCGACCATCAGCGAGACCATGGCGACGGGCCCGACTGCGAGCGTGCGGCTGGTTCCGAGCACCGCGTAGAGCACGAGGGGTAGCAGGCTCGCGTAGAGCCCGACCTGCGCGGGCAGGCCGGCGAGCATCGCGTAGGCCATGCTCTGCGGGACGAGCATGATCGCGACGATCGCCCCCGCGAGCCCGTCGCCCACGAAGTCGCTGCGGCGGTAGCTGGGCAACCACGAGGTGATCGGCAGCCAGCGCATGGGGTCAGCGATCGACGCCGAACGCGCGCTGGGCCACGACCATTCCCGCGGCCATCACCGCGACGAACAGCGCGGCCTCCGGGCGCAGGGCGCCGAGGTTGGTGAGCGCGGGTCCCGGACAGAAGCCGACGAGGCCCCAGCCGGCGCCGAACAGGCCCGCGCCGACCAGCAGGCGACCGTCGATCTTCGCGGAGGGCGCGGAGGGGAACGCGCCGCCGTCGAGCGGCGCGCCGCGGCGCAGAACGAAGCGGCTCCCGATGGCGAAGACCAGCATCGCGCCGCCCATGACGAAGGCGAGGCTCGGGTCCCAGGCGCCGAAGAGGTCGAGGAAGCCGACGACCTTCGCGGGGTTCGTCATGCCCGCGACGACGAGACCCGCGCCGAACAGCGCGCCGGTCGCGAGGTGGATCGCGGCGCGCATCAGGCCGGCCCTCCGCCGAGGAGGTGGCGCGTGACGTAGACCGTCGCGAAGCCGGCCGCCAGGAACGTCAACGTCGCGGCGATCGAGCGCAGCGAGCCCCGCCCGGCTCCGCACACGCCGTGACCGCTCGTGCAGCCGCTGCCGAGCCGCGTACCGAGGCCGACCAGGAAGGCGCCGGCGAGAATCTGCGGCGTGCCGGCCTCGAGCTCGAAGACGTCGAAGCGCGGGAGCGCGCGCGTCACGAGCGCGCCGCCAGCGACGAGCCCGAGCACGAACCACAGCCGCCACGGGCGATCGGATGTCGCTGGACTGAAGAGGCGGCCGAAGATGCCGCTGATGCCGGCGATCTTGCCGTTCAACAGCAGCACGAGGACAGCACTCAGGCCGATCATCACGCCGCCGACGAAGGCGGGGCCGGGGGTGAAGTTCACGATCGTCATGCGGCTCGGTCCGTGAGGGGAGTGGGGGTGTTGGCGGCGCGGCTGGCGCAGGCGCTCACGAGAACAGGTTCAGCGGCAGTTTGAGGTAGCGCACGCCGTTCGACTCGGGCCGCGGCAGGCGACCGCCGTCGACGTTCACTTGCACGGCGGGAAACAGCAGCGTCGGCATCTCCTTGCCCTCCTCGAGCTTCGCGCGCAGCGCGACGAACTCCGGCTTCGTCGTGGTGGCCGAGAGGTGGACGTTGGCGCGCTTCTGATCGCCGATCGTGCTCTCGTAGCGCAGCTCGCGCCCGCCGGGCTGGTAGTCGTGCAGCGTGAACACGCGCGTCTCGTCCGGGAAGGCGTAGAGCCGCTGGACCGCGTCGTACATCACCGCGGCCGACCCGCCCGGGAAGTCGCAGCGCGCCGTCCCCGCGTCCGGCATGAAGAGCAGGTCACCGACGAACAGCGCGTCGCCGATCCGATACGTGAGGCTCGCCGGCGTGTGGCCTTCGGTCAGCAGCGCCTCGATCGAGAGCGAGCCGGCTTCCAGCGTCTCGCCGTCCTCGAGCAGCACGTCGAATTGTGATCCGTCCACGGGGAAGTCGCCGCCGAGGTTGAAGTGGCCGCGCCAGGTCTCCTGCACGGCGCGGATGCCGGCGCCGATGACCGTGCGGGCGCCGTAGCGCTCGCGGAACCACGGCAGCGCGCTGAGGTGATCCGCGTGCGGGTGCGTGTCGAGCGCGAAGCGCAGCTCGAGCTCGTGCTGGTCCACGAAGGCCGCGACGGCCTCGACCGACTCCGTGAAGGTCGTGCCGGACTTGGGGTCGAAGTCGAGCACGGGATCGATGACGACCGCGTCGCGCGTGACCTCGTCGTAGACTAGGTAGGTCAAGGAGTGCGTGCGCGGGTCGAAGAAGGACTGGACTCTCATTGGGGCTCCTGGGGGAGGCTTCCGACGTGGGCCGCGGGCGGTGCGCTGCGGCACGTCTTCAGAGCCGTGGTGGCCCGCGACGGTTCCCGAGCTCACGGCGGATCCTGTTCGCGGGCGACTGCGGGCGAGTCTCGAACGCGACGGGCGCCCCGGCCGCTCGCGGTCGAGGCGCCCGAAGCGCTGGGCGATGAGCCCCTCGCGGTCCGTCGACTAGAAGCCCGGCGTCTCGCCGCCCAGCTCGGGGTCGTCTTCCTTGTCGCCAGTCTCTCCGGCTTCGAGGTCGTCCGGCGAGATCTCGAGCGGCTCCGGCCCCGGAATCGCGTCCATCCCGTCGTCGGTCCGCACCGCCTCCAGAACGCTCTCCGCGATGCGCAGCGGGCAGCGCGCGCGCATCGCCAGCGCGATCGAGTCGGACGGGCGCGCGTCGATCGAGGCCAGCCGGTTGCCGGCGTCGTCCTCGAGCTGGATGCGCGCGTAGTAGGTGTTCTGGCGCACGTCGACGATGTCGACGCAGAGGACCCTCGCGCCGAGGGAGCTGATCGTCTCGTGCAGCAGCTGGTGCGTCATCGGCCGCTCCATCGACTCCCCGGTGACGACGCGGCCGATCTCGGTGGCCTCGGGGTATCCGATGATGATGGGGAAGCTGCGATCGCCGCCCTTCTCGCGCAGATAGATGTACTGCGGCGCGGAGATCGAGTGGGGGCGCAGCACGATCCTGCCGAGCTCGATCTCGATCATCGGGAGGTCTTCGATGGGGTCGCTCGTCACGTCGTGGTCTCCGGCTTGGCGGCGCGGGCGAGCCGGCTCTCGAGCACGAACGGCTCGAGCGGCTGGTCGCGTTCTTCGGCGAACTTCCACGCGCTGGCGTCCCGGTCCACGTAGCCGCACTCGGTGCAGTGGATTCCGTGCAGGGCGGTCTCGGAGAGCGCCTCGACGCTCAGCTCGCCGCACTCGGGGCACTTGCGATCCGCGTAGGCGGGGAAGAGCACCGAGACGAGGCCCCAGAGGAAGGGCGCGAGGAACACGACGACCAGGACCGCGCTGAAGAACGCCGTGGGCTGGGTGCGCACGAGGACGAAGGCAGCGCCGACTGCGAGCAGCAGCACCGGCGCCACGACCCAGGCGAGACGACTCACCCAGCGGGGAGCCGGCTGCGAAGGCGTCATCGGGCGCGCCTCCGAGCTGGGCGCGTCGAGCGTGATACGGGTGACCTGGGGGCTCACGGCGGAAGTGTACGGCTTCGTGGCCGCGGCACGGGGGCGCGCCCGGCTGAAAGCGCGGGGCTCTCATCCTGGGGCACCGGGCCGTCTCCTCCAACGGGGGAAACGTCAGCGATCGGTGAGAGGGGTGGGGGGCTGCTAGCCGCCCGTGGTGAACGTCGTTCCCCCGCAGACCGCCCCCCTCCACCGAGGATCGACGCTCTCGATCCTCGACGA